>JBDTEK010000151.1:0-9302 GCA_039922575.1 Ginsengibacter sp. | reverse complement strand
TTTTAAAGCCCATCACTTTATCGTAAAAAATAAACTGTGGAAATGGATATTGATTCCAGGACTTATCTATGCAGTACTTTTTATAACAGGTATCTATTTTTTTTGGGAATCTACCGCGTTTATCATTGATTATGGCATGACCAAAACAGGTTTAAAAGCCTGGTTTCAAAGGGAGAATTTATCCTGGTTAAATTTTGCTTTTATTTTCGGTCAGGTAATTCTTCAGATTATCATGATGCTGCTATATTTTTCATGGTTTAAATACTTGTTTCTGATAATCGGATCTCCGTTATTTGCTTATTTAAGTGAAAAAACAGAATCTATTATTTCTAATAGGAGTTATCCTTTTTCTTTGAGAAGATTTATTGCAGATATTGGAAGAGGTATTCGTATAGCTTTGAGAAACACTCTGTGGCAAACGGTTTATATGATTTGTATCTTATTTTTAAGTCTTATTCCATTGCTTGGCTGGGCAGCTCCCTTGCTTTCTTTACTGATAGAATGTTTTTACCTGGGGTTTTCGATGCTTGATTACACCAGCGAACGTAGAGGACTTTCGACTACACAAAGTATTGATTTTATAAACCGGAATAAAGGTCTTGCAATTGGAAACGGCATAGTATTCTATGGGATGCATTTATTTCCCATTGTAGGCTGGATACTCGCACCGGGTTATGCTGTAATCGCCGCCACACTAAGTTTGCAGGAAAGAAGATAATTTTATAAACCGTCAACACATTATGATATTTTTGATTCCCACCTTTTTATCGGAAAATGCTATTGAAACGATTCCTGCCTATGTGCTGTCAGCTATAAAAAACTGTTCGGTAATTTTTGCAGAAAATGAAAGAACTGCCCGCCGTTTTTTGAAGGCGATGGATAAGGAGATTATTATTGACAATTTTGAATGGTTTACGATTCATAAAACAGAACAAGACCATTTAAAGATTTTTATAAATAAAATAAAAGAAGGAAAAAATATTGCTATTATGAGTGAAGCAGGTTGTCCTGGCATTGCCGATCCCGGACAGGTCCTGGTTGATCAGGCCCAAAAAATGAATATTGAAGTAAAACCTCTTGTCGGTCCAAGTTCTATTTTATTGGCGTTAATGGCAAGTGGATTCAATGGGCAACATTTCATTTTTTTAGGCTACCTGCCTATCGACAATGCAGAAAGAATAAAAAAAATAAAACAAATAGAAGAGGAATCTTTAAAAAAAAAATGTACCCAGCTATTTATAGAGACTCCGTATAGGAACAATAAAATGCTGGAGACTCTTTTGCAACATTGCCACCCTTCCAGTCATCTGTGTATTGCGGCAGAGATTACAGGAATCAACGAATATATAAAATCAAAAACTATCGCGGAGTGGAAGAAAGAAACGATTGACCTTCATAAAAAGCCGGTTATTTTTTTGTTGATGGCGTAGTTGGTTTAATGGTTTAGTAGTTTAGTGGCTTATAAGTGGCTGTTTCTCATTCTTAATAAATCATCAAATTTTTCCCTTTAGGATTGGAGTATTTAATTCTTGTGTAAATTCGTAGTCGATGGAAGCTACCTTAGATATCCCAAAATATACCATGAACGAAGAAGAAGAAAAAAAAGAAATTCTTCGTAAATACCGTGCTTTGCTAAGGGCTTTAAAATCCAAACTAAAGCCTGGAAGTAAAGAACAGGTAAGAGTTGCTTTTGAAATGGCTGCTGAAGCACATAAAACTTCACGTCGCAAAAGTGGTGAACCGTATATTCTGCATCCGCTTGCTGTTGCTATGATTTGTGTAGAAGAAATCGGGCTTGGCGTCCGCAGCACTATTTGTGCATTGTTACATGATACCGTCGAAGATACTGACATCAGTCTTGAAATGGTAGAAAGAGAGTTTGGATCCGAGATCGCCAAAATAGTGGATGGTCTTACCAAAATATCTAATGTGCTTGATGCTAACCTATCGCAGCAGGCAGAAAATTTTAAAAAGATCTTGCTGACTCTTACTGATGATCCGAGAGTTATACTCATCAAACTTGCGGACCGTCTACACAACATGCGCACATTAGGTAGCATGAAGCGGGAGAAGCAGTTAAAAATCGCATCTGAAACGGTTTATGTATATGCACCGCTTGCACATCGCATGGGCCTTTACAATATAAAAACCGAGATGGAAGACCTGGCTATGAAATACATGGAGCCGGACAGCTATCATTATATTGCTGAAAAATTAGCTAATACTAAAAGAGAACGTACCCGTTATATTAATGATTTCATCAGGCCGCTAAAAGAAAAGCTACTCCAGGGAAAATTTAATTTTGAAATCTACGGCAGGCCTAAAAGTATCCATTCAATATGGAGCAAGATGAAAAATAAGGGTGTTTCTTTTGATGAAGTGTATGATCTCTTTGCCATTCGTATAATCCTCGATTCTAATCCTGAACATGAAAAAGAAGATTGCTGGAAGGTATATAGTTTGGTTACTGATGAGTATAATCCGGCGCCTGAACGGCTTCGCGACTGGCTGAGCAACCCAAAAAACAATGGTTATGAGGCGTTGCATACCACCGTGATGGGGCCACATGGTAAATGGGTGGAAGTCCAAATCCGAACCAAGCGAATGAATGATATTGCTGAAAAAGGCCTTGCGGCTCATTGGAAATATAAAGAAGGCACGTCAGAAGAAAATCGTTTTGATCTTTGGTTTCAGCAAATAAGGGATATGCTTGCCGGACAGGACACTAACTCTATTGATTTTCTACAGGATTTTAAATTATCGTTTTTAGCAGAAGAAATCTATGTTTATTCACCAAAGGGTGATATTAAAATGTTACCAAGCGGCGCCTCGGCGCTCGACTTTGCTTTTGCGGTGCACACAGCGGTCGGTGAAAAATGTATCGGTGCCAAGGTTAACCATAAGCTAGTACCGATAGGGCATAAATTACGCAGCGGAGATCAGGTAGAGATTATAACTTCTACCAAACAAAAGCCGAAAGCTGAATGGCTTAAAATGGTATTGACTACCAAGGCTAAGTCTAAGATCAAAGATTCCCTGAAAGAAGAAAAAAGAGCCATCGCTGAAGAAGGAAAAAACATTTTGAAGAGAAAATTAGACGGCATGGGAATTTCGATGAACCAGTCGAACCTCGAAGAGATTGCAGCATTTTATAAAGTGAATTCTTCTCTCGATCTGCTTTATGATATTGCAATTAAGAAAACAGACCTTAGTGAATTAAAAGACTTCCATGTATTGGGAGATAAAATTGCAGCGCCAAAGATTATTAAATTGCCTGTTGAAGAGAAACAGGAAGCGTCTTCTAAAAAAGATAATAAAAAAGATAATGAACTTATTATTTTTGGCGAGAGCAGCGATAAAATTATGTACACTTTGGCCAATTGCTGCAAGCCAATCCCCGGCGATGATGTATTCGGTTTTATCACGCAGGGTGAAGGTTTAAAAATACATCGAACCAATTGCCCCAATGCAGCAAGACTTTTATCCAACTATGGCCATAGGGTAGTAAAGACAAAATGGGTTAAAAACAAAGAGATTTCTTTTCTTACAGGAATCAAAATTATTGGTCTGGATGATGTAGGAGTTATCAACAAAATCACCAACCTCATTAGTGGGACATTAAAGATTAATATTAATGCTCTTACCATTGAGGCCAGAGAAGGATTATTTGAAGGCAACGTAAAAGTATATGTTCACGACAAAGACGAACTCGATGAACTGGTTGCCCATATGCAGGAGCTGCCAGGAATTGAAAGAGTAGAAAGGTATGACGCTGAATAATTTTTAATAAAAAATCAGCGGCTTATCTTCTCTTTTAAAAAATTCGTGATGTCATATAGGTCTGCCCGGTTAAAAGCACTTTTGGGAATTAAAAAAAATGCACGGCTGTTAAAATATAAATGAAAAAAATTCACGCTTTCGACAAATCTGCAGAAATCCTTCCACGGCCAACTGCGGCTTCCACGGTCATTTTCAAGAAACAGGTGTTGTTCTTCAAAACCTACTTTAAACCGATCCTTAAAAGTTGATGATCTTCTGTAAATAATGTAAGGAAGGACAAACCAAAAAGCAACCATCAATGTAAACCAAAGTGTGGAGCTCATCAAGAAAGCCAAGGGAGATACCTTGCCGGTAAAATAAAGTATAGCAGCAAAAATGGCAAATAGGTTTACCACAATGATCATCATTTTTATTTCTTTTCTACTAAAGAAATGAAAACGGAGTGCTTTTAAAACTTGAGGTTTATTGTATGAAAAATAGGAAGATGTCATAAATGTCAAATGTACGATGAGCTATGAATGATGCAACTTTTTTGTGAAAAAAATCTGAAAAAGCAGGAACGACCCAAATCACGAACTATTTTTATTGCAGTAAATTTAGGAAGCAAAACTCATAAAAATGAAAATTGTTAAATTATTGATAACCGCTTCACTTACTTTTTTATTTGTTGCCAACATTTGTGCACAAACCAAACCTCCATCTGCGTGGGAAGTTGTAAAAGGAGCTCAGTCAGAGGCATTAAAAGCCCATAAAAATGTTTTTATAATTTTTCATGCTTCATGGTGTGTTTGGTGTCGCAAAATGGATACAGCAATGAATGACAAATCAATAAAAAGTTTCTTTGATAAAAATTATGTGATCAGACACCTTTCCGTAGATGAAAGTCCCGGAAAAAAGAATCTTGAGAATCCGGGAGCCACGGAACTTAGAGAAAAGTATAAGGGCGATCATCAGGGAATTCCGTATTGGTTTATTATTAATGCCGATGGAAAATTGCTGGCAGATTCAAGATTACATTCAGAAGACGGGCAACTTACCGGCAACAATGTAGGCTGCCCTGCGACACCGGTGGAAGTAGGTTATTTCGTGAGAGTGATTAAAAAGACTTCTGAGCTTAATGATACGCAATTAGCATCGATCCGCGAAAGATTCTCAAAAAATAATTAGTGTCTTTGCATTGCTTCGATAAATTAATTTTTTACGAATTATTGCCAATCAGCATAGTAAATAATTTTCAAAATAAAGATTCCATAAAACTATCTTGCAGCCGGTTCTCTTTTCTAATCAGAGAATAATTCATTGATACAAATAAATTTTTTTAATGTTCAGTATTATTAGTGGCAGCATCATTTTAAGTCTTTTACACGCCACTATTCCTAATCACTGGCTACCGGTAATAGCTATCGGGCGCAAAGAAAAATGGACGTTACATGAGGTAACACGGGTAACATTTATCGCTGCATTAGCACATGGCTTAAGTACAGTAGCTATTGGATTATTTTTAGGGTTTTTAGGTTCGCAAATGGCTGATAGGATTGAACACTTTACCCGTTATTTTGCTCCGGCTATCTTAATTCTTTTGGGAATCCTTTTTATTTACCGGCATCATTGGCATAAGCATTTTCATATTGACGAAATAAAAAAAAAGAAATCAAAGAGAAGTATCATCATTGCCCTTGTTCTGGCCATGTTCCTGTCTCCGTGTATGGAAATCGAAGCTTATTTTTTATTAGCAGGCACCCAGGTAAAATGGCTTATATGGTTTATTGCCGCACTGTATCTCATAATTACAACAGTGGGTATGGTAACATTAGTACGATTTGCTTACAGCGGTATTTTAAAACTCAACTGGCACACGCTGGAACACAATGCGGGAATTATTACCGGCGCCACTTTAGTGGCTACCGGTATCCTGGCATTTTTTATTCATTGATTATCGTTGAATAGGACCTTGTGTTCAACTAGCGATCGGGCAGTTAATGGATTACATAGTAGCTTAGTTATAAGGAATACAATTTTTAATTACTTCTTTGCGTTATTTACATTACCGCTTATGTTTGCATCTATTTTATAAAAATGAAAGTTACTGATCATATACTGGGTCATAATGGCACTGCTGTTTCGTTTGAAATTCTACCTCCGTTAAAAGGAAAAACGATTGAATCTATCTATAATAATCTCGACCATCTGATGGAATTCAAACCCGCGTTCATCAATGTAACTTATCACAGAAGTGAACAGGTGTTTAAAAAGCGTGCAGATGGAACTTTTGAAAAAATTGAAGTGCGTAAACGTCCCGGCACTGTGGGTATCTGTGCGGCTATCATGAATCATTATAAGGTGGACGCAGTTCCTCATTTAATTTGTGGAGGATTTACCACTCAGGAAACGGAAAATGCCTTGATTGATCTGGCTTTTCTTGGGATTGACAACCTCCTGGTATTACGAGGAGATGCACCAAAGAATGAGGCCTTATTTGAACCTGAAGAAGGGGGACACTCTTATGCAATTGATCTTTTAAAACAGGCAGTAAATTTGAATCATGGTATTTATCTTGAAGAGGATATCCGCGATGGTTACAAAACGCAATTCTGCATTGGAGTGGCAGGCTATCCGGAAAAACATTTTGAAGCGCCTAATCTTCAAAGCGATCTCAGTTATCTGAAAATGAAGGTGGATGCAGGCGCTGATTATATCACCACTCAAATGTTTTTTGACAACAATAAGTATTTTGAGTTTGTAAAAAATTGCAGAGATGCAGGGATACAGGTTCCTATTATTCCTGGTCTGAAACCAATCACTACAAAAAGGCAACTTTCAGTGCTTCCAAGAACTTTCCACGTAGATATTCCTACCGAACTTAGCAATGAGATCATGAAATGCAAGACCGATGCTGAAGTAGAAATAGTAGGTACAGAATGGTTGCTGCAACAATCCAGGGAACTTAAACAGGCAGGCGCTCCTGTATTGCATTACTACACATTAAGTAAACCTCATGTTATCGCCAACGTAGTAAAGGAAATCATTTAAAGACACAACAATAAAAAAAGTGGCAGAAAACGTAAGCTTTTTATTTCATAGTGGATTGCTCAAAGCTTTTTATATTTATCTGCCCAATGGTATTCCTAATGAAACACTTAAGGTACGATACTTATTTTTATTATTTGAACTGTTATCAGTTTTTGTAGAGTTGATCTTAGCCATCCCTATCCCATAATTGGCTTTAATAATTACTTTACCGACATCAAATCCTGCGCCCACATTTACTCCATAATCAAATCTTTTTAGCTTGTCATAGCTTGCATCTTCCTGCTGATTGGTGGATGGATCATCATTATTAAATTTGATGTCTTTTGTAGAATTAGAGGTCACCCCTAAAAATTTAGTCTCTATTTTGGATTTTCCTGCGATTCCCATTGCTACGTAAGGTCCTGCATTCACAAAGATATTGTTTCTGTTTTCAAGAGGTAAACGAAGAACAAAATTAGCCGGTAACTCAATGTAAAGTGGATTAAAAGTGGTTTTTATATAATTATCATCTGGCGATGAAGTTAAGTAAGTGTTTGACTTAGCGCCTTTTCCTTTTAGTAACAAACCGGCTTCAAGAGCAATAGGTTCTGTAGAATTGGATCTTGCCATAATACCGGCATTAAAAGTGGTAAGCATATTAATATTCTGTGTGGAGCCGGATTTTGACGTACTGATGTTTGCAAAGTTTACACCACCCTGTACATACACTTGTGATTTTACATTCGTAAAAAATCCTGCAAAAATTGCAAGAGTTAATAATTTTGTCATTACTTAGGTTTTCGTTTTTAAAGAGATAAGTTTGTTCCGGATTTTTCAAAAATACTGCCAACCCCTATCAATAAAAAAACGAATGGTATAAATATTTGCTAAAGCAGATTTTTTGGCGTGAGGGTAATAAATGGCATTACCGAATTCTAACGTATACCATTTAATAGTGATTGAAGTACTTTTTGGTTGATCTTTACGGGGTATTTTTCTTCCAGTTTGTGTATCCACTTTTCTTCAAGATAATTTTGATAGTCGCTTATAACCATTCCCTTTGCTTCCTCAAAACTACGCTGTTGATTGGCGGGATAGACGGTAATTATTTTGGAGAAAATCACAGTGCCATCATTTTTATTAATAACAGGCATTGTTATTAATCCTGCAGTAAAATTGGTTCTTTCCACTACCGGGATCTGACCAAGTTCATACCTTCCTGAGTCCGCCTGAACTTGTGAAGGATTTTCACCAATGATATCCTTCCATGACTTTCTTTTTTTTAATTGTGCTATGCTATTATCGGCAACAGTTCTATTAGTACAGGAAAATATAATTGCTTCTGCACTCCTGTCCCATGAATATTTTTGCTTATGCTGATTATAAAAGCTGGAAAGCCCTGCGCTATCTAAAGATGCTTTTCCCCACACTTCGCGCTGCATCTCCTCAAACAGCAGGTTACCTTCCTCAAACTCCCGCATCTGGCTTTTAAACGCTTCATTGAAATCCTGTAACCTCGATGCATAATTGGATACAGCGGAAGCTCTGATAAAATCAGCAAACAGAATCTTATATGACTCGTGCATTTTAGCCTGTTTCATTATGTCAGAATTTCTTAAATATATGATCCAGTCGCGTACCGTGGTTTTCGTATTATCATTATAAGTGAACAGAGTCGTGCTTTCGCTTAAGCCATTCAAAACTATATTTTTATTAGCCAGCAGTGAGCTATCACTTAGCTTCCATAAGTTCTGCTCATTCACCTTGTTTTTTCTAAATCCTATTTTAGGCAAAATACCGGCACTAAATAATTGTTTAGCAATGATGATACGGCTGTCGTTTAAAACTTCCTGTTTTAAAAGATACATAAATGCTTCATTCTTTTCAGCAGGAACTGGAGCCGCGGTGATTCTTCGGATAATATGGTAGCCAAACTGAGTTTCAAATGGCCGTGAAATTTCTCTATCCTTTTGAAGCGAAAAAGCATGATTTTCAAAAATAGAATCATATTTAGCAGTGCCGAATTCGGGCATAATTCCCCCATTCATGAATGTATTCCGGTCGTCGCTGAACTGGCGGGCTAAGGCCCCAAAATCTCCACCGTTTATCAATACAGTATAAATTGAGTCAGCTAACTTTTTGGCAGTTTCTTTTTGAACACCAGAGCCGGGAGGTATAGCTAACAAAATTTGAGCAACTGTTATTTTACCAACTGCACGCCGCTCTCCTTCATTCTCAAATAGGTACCAGCCTTTTTTTGTTCGGAATGGCTCACTTGATTGGCCTGGCTTTAATCCATAAACCATATTTTCAAAATCGTACGGTAAAGAAAAAACTGTAATAAATCCTAAATCCCCGCTTTGTACTGTTTTGTACTTTCTATTTATGTCCGCAAGTATCTGTGCATCTTTCTCACGATCATTTTTCAACAGCGTCGTTACTTCTTTAATTGCTTTATAGGTATCGGCAGTATCTTTGTTTTCATCCAAAGGCACAAAATAATAAACGGCGTG
>JBDTEK010000150.1:0-3919 GCA_039922575.1 Ginsengibacter sp. | reverse complement strand
GCGTTTACAAAATTTGCAGGTGATCCGGATTTTAAACATGCAACGATCAGCCTGTTTGTAGTAAACACTACTACCGGTAAAAATGTAACCGAAGTAAATACTCAAATCGGGCTGGCACCCGCAAGCTGTCAGAAAGTAATTACTGCTTCAACTGCATATGAACTATTAGGCAATGATTTTTCTTATAAAACATCGTTGAGCTTCACAGGAAAAATTGAGAACGGAGTCTTAAATGGCGATATTATTATTAAAGGCAGCGGAGATCCAACTTTGGGAAGCTGGAGATACAAACAAGCCACAGAAGAAAATATTATCTCCGCTTTTACAAGTGCCATCTCACGGGCAGGCATACACGAAATCAAAGGAAATGTAATCGCAGATGAAACCGCCTGGTCCGGAGAAGTAACCCCTGACGGATGGATATGGCAGGATATTGGAAATTATTATGGAGCAGGTGCAAGCGCGCTTAACTGGCGTGAAAATCAATATGATCTATTATTGAAATCAGGAAACAAAATAAATGATCCGGTTGAAGTAGCAGGAACTATTCCATCATTCGTAGAAGGCCTGAATCTAAGATCAATGGCTACTTCTGCGGAAAAAGGAAGCGGCGATAATTCATATATTTATTTCCCTTTAAACGAAAATTACGGATATGTACGAGGCACTATTCCTTTAAACGAAAATAAATTTAAAATATCAGGGGCGATGCCACATCCTGCGAAGCAGTTAGCCATAACCCTGGAATCTGCATTAAAAAAAACAAATTTAAAAACGATCAATAATAATTATCCTTCTGATAAAAAGATTCCAAATGCACCAACCATTTTTTATACTTACAATTCCCCTCCTCTTGATAGCATTAATTACTGGTTTTTGAAAAAAAGTATCAACTTATATGGCGAAGCGTTATTGAAAACTTTGGGGTATCAGTTTGCAAAATCAGGAAGTACAGACAGTGGAGTAAACATAATAAAAAGGTTCTGGCAAAAAAAAGGAATTGAACCTTATGCACTAAATATACTTGATGGAAGCGGGCTTTCGCCCGGAAACCGCATTACTACAGATGACCTTGTGCAAATAATGCAGTATGCAAAAAAACAAAAATGGTTTGCGTCATTTTACAATGCGTTGCCGGAAATAAATGGCATCAAAATGAAAAGCGGTTCTATCAATGGAGTAATTTCCTACACCGGATTTATGAAGAGCAAAAGCGGAGACGAGTACACTTTTGCTTTTATTGTAAACAATTATAATGGCGGAGGAAATAGTGTAAAAAGAAAAATGTGGAAATTACTGGATGTGCTAAAATAACTTGAGGTTTAGTGAATCCTGGTTAAAAAATCCCGGGAGCTATCAGTTACCAGGGTTCCTGAAATGAATGTCCGGGAAACGCATATAGGCAATCTTTCTTTCAGCATTAGTATTTTCTTCGGCATTAAAGTTGAGGACTTGTATCATAAAGACTAAATAAAACTCTGAATATTTATTAGATAGCGCAAAAAAACCATTTCCCTTAGCTGTCAGATTTTGAGCACAAAAGCACCGTCTACAAAGAATACGGCGTTTATAATGGAAGGAAGACCAGAGTAAAAGGGGGTTATTTGTAATTGATAAGGAATGATGGAAGCTAAGAATCACTGGTAGAAGTAGTGCACGGAAAATAATAGATTTATTTAAAAAAAAAAGATGATGAAAACAAAACAAATAGTTCTCGCTTCCCGGCCGAAAGGAACTCCGGTAAAAGAAAATTTCAGATTTGAAGAAATTGAATTGCCTGAAATAAAAACAGGTGAAGTCCTGCTTCAGGGTCGGTATTATTCAGTTGATCCATATATGCGCGGTCGAATGAACGATGTAAAGTCTTATGCACCACCTTTTGAAATAAATGAGCCGATACAAGGAGGTGTAGTAGCAAAAGTTTTACAAACTAAATCAGAAAATTTCACAAAAGACGACCTTGTAGTGGGATTTATACCATGGCGTGAACAAATTATTGCAAATGAAAAGGCCATTCAAAAAATTGATGCCCGCATTGCACCGGCAAGTTATTATTTGAGCATACTTGGCATGCCCGGACTTACGGCATACTTTGGATTAATGGATATTGGCAAACCAAAAACAGGCGAAACGGTAGTAATATCAGGCGCAGCAGGAGCAGTAGGAATTGTAGCAGGGCAGATCGCTAAACTTCATGATTGCAGAGTAATTGGAATTGCCGGCTCTGATGAAAAAATAAATCTCCTAAAAAAAGAGTTCGATTTCGATGAAGCCATCAATTATAAAACTACTCCCGACATAAGAAAAGCAATCGCCGAGGCATGTCCAAAAGGGGTAGATATTTATTTCGACAATGTAGGAGGTGGTATTTCTGATGCAGTGATCAGTAATATTAATTTTCATGCCCGTATTGTTTTATGCGGGCAAATCTCTCTATACAATAGTAGTGAGGTTCCTGTGGGACCAAGGCTTCAGCCAATGCTACTCACAAGAAGCGCATTGATGCAAGGATTTATTGTAAGTGATTTTTATAACCGGTTTCCAGAAGGTGTACAACAATTGTCAAAGTGGGTAAAAGATGGAAAATTAAAATTCATTGAAACAATTGTACATGGTTTTGACCAACTGCCCACGACATTTCTGGATTTATTTGAAGGCAAAAATAAAGGCAAAATGATTGTCGAAGTGGATTGATTTTCGAAACATAAGAAATACGCAATTTGATATAAGCCAAAGAAATTGATTTCTTTTGAATACTATATTTAGCGTGGGTACGGACTTTTCTTACCAACTCAAACCACCACAATTGCATGAAAGTATTTATAACAAGAAAGATTTCTTACAAGGGTGTAAAATTATTAAAGGATGCAGGGATAGAAATAAGTGAATGGAAAGAAAAAAGGGAATTAACCCCGGAAGAATTAATTGAAAATTGCAGGCCCTGCAATGCAATGATAGCCGCAGGCTACAATAAAATGGATGCTTCATTTTTAAACGCCTGCAGTCATTTAAAAGTGATATCCCTGCATTCAGCAGGCTTTGATAATGTTGATTTAAATGAAGCCACCCGATTAAATATACCGGTTGGAAACACGCCTGGTGTAGTAAGTGAAGCCACTGCCGATATTGCTTTTTTATTAATGCTCGCAGCTTCCCGGAAAGCATTTTATCATTACCGGCGGATTATTAATGGCGATTGGAATTTTTTTGATCCTACCGCCGGGCTTGGCCTACAATTAAAGAACAAAACTTTAGGCATTTTTGGATTGGGAAAAATCGGTTCCGAAATGGCAAAACGCTGCATAGGCGCTTACAATATGAAAATTATTTATTGCAACCGCCATCAGAATGTGCAAGCCGAAAAAGAATTAAATGCGGTAAAAGTATCTTTTATAGAACTATTAGCTCAAAGCGATATATTATCTGTACACTCAACATTAAACTCCGAAACCAGAGGAAAATTTGACAAAACAGCATTTGAAAAAATGCGGCCTACTTCTATTTTTATCAACACTGCCCGCGGATCTATTCACAATGAACAAGACCTTATAAGCGCTTTACAAAATAAAATTATTTGGGGTGCCGGTTTAGATGTTTGCCATCCGGAACCAATGAATAAAAATAATCCATTGCTTACGATGCCTACCGTTGCAATATTACCCCACATCGGATCTGCTACGGAAGAAACAAGAAACTCGATGTCGGAGATGGCTGCGAAAAATGTAATTGCTGCTCTCAGTGGAAAACAGATTCCATTCATTGTAAACCCGCAGGTTTATGATTTGAAAAAACGGCGAAATAAGAATTAAAAAATAATAAAAAAGAATAAGCATGCTTCAAAAAAACTGTTGTTAATCTTGAACTGGTTGAAATAAACAGCTCAGAGAAATTGATCAAAAAATAAGGATAGAAGTAGATT
>JBDTEK010000149.1:0-6453 GCA_039922575.1 Ginsengibacter sp. | reverse complement strand
TTGGTTTATTAGTTTATTGATTTCTTGATTTTATAGTTTCTTAATTATTATCTGACTGGTTTATTAATGGAGTTTTGCTAATGATAATTTAATTCGGTGCTCGCCGCGTGGATAGTCAACTTCCTTTAATATTTCTTATTTGATGCCGCTCCCACCAAGTCATTATTATCCGACAACGCTGGTTTTGTGGCTCCTACATTTGGATCTTCACTCCGAAAGCCAGATCACCTGCATCTCCCAGCCCCGGCACAATGTATCCTTTTGCCGTTAATTCATCGTCAATATCGCCGCACCAAATTACTGCATTAGGTTCTGAGCGCAGCACATACTCTATTCCTACTGTACAGGCAAGCGCACACACAATATGAATCTCAGAGGGATTGCCGGCTCTTCGAATGAACTGCATGGTCTTTACAAGCGATGATCCTGTTGCTAACATCGGATCAGAAACAATAACAACCCTGTTTTCCATCTCGGGACAACTGATATATTCCAGGCTAATTTCAAAACTACCATCATTAGGATTGTGTTTTCTGTAGGCGCTGATAAACGCGTTGTCCGCCTTATCAAAATAATTAAGCAAGCCGGTATGCATGGCTAGTCCGGCTCTTAATATAGTAGCAAGAACCGGTTGCTTTTCTAATACTTTGCATGTAGAAATACCTAATGGAGTGGTAACTTCTTTTTCGACCCATGATAATTTCTTGCTGATCTCATAAGCACACACTTCCGCTATTTTTTCAAGATTGTCGCGAAAGCGCATCCTGTCCTGCTGCACAGTTACGTCTCTTAATTCGCTTACCCAATTACTTACAAGTGAATGGTGATCGCTCAGATTAATTACCATAATTTAGAGTTTAATTGGATTTGCAAAAGTGAGTATCAATGGTTAAAGTTATAAATTTGGGCAAATCTAAAATCTAAAAATTAAAACCGGGCATATTCTTTTATGATTTACAAAGCAATTGGTTTGATGAGCGGAAGTTCTCTCGATGGCCTTGATATCGTTTTCACCGAATTACAAGAAACATCAGGTAAATGGAATTACAAAATCAATTTCGCAGCATGTTTGGAATATGAAAAAGAATGGATACAAAAATTAAGAGTTGCAATTAATCTGTCTGCCAAAGATTATCAATTATTACATACAGAATATGGCAGGTATCTTGGTGAAAAAGTAAATGAATTCATTGAGCAAAACGGCCTGCAAAACCAGGTCGATTTAATCGCCTCGCATGGCCATACTACTTTTCATTACCCTGAAAATCACATGACGCATCAATTAGGCGATGGTGCAGCAATAGCAGCAGAAACCAAATTACCCGTCGTTTCTGATCTTCGTTCTCTTGATATTGCTTTTGGCGGCCAAGGTGCGCCTATAGTGCCTCTCGGAGAAAAATTATTATTTCCTGACTATCATTCTTTCTTAAATATTGGAGGTATTGCCAACATCTCTATTAATAAAGAAAATAAAATAATAGCTTTTGACATTTGCGCAGCAAACAGAGTATTAAATATGCTGGTTGCTGAAAAGAATCTTTTGTATGATGATGGAGGAAAAATAGCCTCTTCGGGGAAGATAAATAATCAATTACTTGAAAAATTAAATGGACTTAATTACTATTTTCTCCCCTATCCAAAATCGCTGGCAAATAGCTTTGGAACCGATGTTGTATTTCCATTAATAAAAGATTTTCAATTAAATACTGAAGATTCCCTGTGCACCTATACAGAACACATTTCGATTCAAATAAAAAAATCGCTTGAATCTTTTTCCTCTCGGAAAGGAATACAAAAATTAATGATTACCGGTGGAGGCGCTTTCAATTATTTTTTAACAGAGCGGATCGCAAAAAATCTTGAAGTAATTAATTTTGAAATTTTTATTCCTGAAAAAGAAGTGGTTAATTATAAAGAAGCATTGATCATGGCACTTCTCGGAGTTTTAAGATGGCGCGAACAATATACAGTTCTCGCTTCAGTAACCGGAGCTTCACGCAATAGTATTGGTGGTGCCTTGTGGCTCGGCACAGAAGCATAAAAACAAGTATGGTAATTATATATCAATAACGTTTCTCAGAAATCATCAACCTCTTTTAAAATCTTCAATTCCGTTAAGAAATGCGCTTGCATCTGAAAGGTTGGTCCATTCGGGGCTGTTGAATAAAATTTTAAACCACTTCTTATTTACGTTTTTGTAGGAAATATTTTTGTAAAGCCAGACCGACGCGAGGGTAAACAACAATGCAATAGGAAAAGAGATCAACCAAAAAGAAACAGGCGAATTCACAATCATTGAGGTGCTCCACCAAAATGTGCAATAAAACGGTGTCTGAAGAAAAAGAATGCGTGAAATATTTATAGTTGATAATTGCAAATGGGCAATTGTTTCCTGTGTTTTTAATACATTTTCACTGTTATTTATCTTTACTATAAGTATTATTTGCCGGATATATACAAAAATAGCAACCATGGTTATCAGCATTATTGCACCCGCTGAAATCACGAAAAATATCTTAGACATTTCTAGCGAATAATAAACAAGATACCCCAGGAACAAAACCCATAACATCCCCAGAAAAACTGCAAATACTTTAAAGTTGGCCAGCGATTTCAGTTTTGACTTCGCCTTTTGCGATTGCATATTCTCAAAACACTTGAAATTCAGATCCCACGATTGCAGGTTAAGCATTTTCGCTTCTTCCAGCTTATGATTATAAGTTTCCAGTAGTATTTTTAATTCGGCGTCTTCCATTTTATTATTGATTAATTTTTGAAAATTTTTGTTTTAATTTTTCTTTTACCCTGCTTATTTTGGTAGCTACGTTCGTTTCTGTAATACCCAATATTTCTGCTATTTCCTTGTAAGGTCGCGACTCCAGGTACAACAGCATCAGTGCCTTATCAAGTTCTTTCAACTCATTAATAAATTGTTGCAACAAGCTGATATTATTTTCTAACTGATTTGCCTGTTCGTTATTATCCTCCAGATCTTTATGCTGTTCAACAAACGTTTCAATGCTTCTGCTTTTTGTTTTCCGATAAAAGGAAATAGCTACATTAAGTGCCACACGATACATCCATGTAGTAAACTTCAATTCTGATTTATATCCTGTATAAGATCTGAATAATTGATATAAAATTTCCTGGGCTAAATCATCACGCTCATTTTTATTGCTACAATAAGAATTCACTATTTTATAAATAATTCCCTTGTTGTCCTTTATCTTCCCTAATAACTCGTCATGTTCACTTTGATTGCTCATTGGTTCAAAAGTTCTTTTTATATTATTCGCAGTATCTGCTTAAAAATCACACTTTAAATTTATTTTTTTTAAAATAACTCAAATATATTTAGTCACAAAAGTCAAAATTCTCTCAAAATAAATTGCAAGGTTTGAAAAAGAGATCTACTGTTTTTTTGCTTGTGACCTAAAATGAAAAAAGTGATTTAAAATTCATTTAAACGACCAAAACTGGAAAAATATATTGTAAAATTTCTACTAAGGTTAAAGAAAAATCCAATACTTATTTTTTTTTATAATGGGAAATATCTTCTTTAAAGGACAGAAAGAAAAATCTGTTTGAAATCACCTGTTTTCAAAAGTTCTTAAAAAAAAATTTAGTCCATTTTTTCCAACCTTAGTAGAAATTTGTAATATTAATAGAACAACCTTATTAGATTATTAACCCTAATCAACCTGGGATAGATCAATAATTTTTTAAAGCGAAATCATTCACTCTTTTACTCTTTGCGTAGTATAGTTCCTTCATACAACATTATTTAAATTTTAGAAATTCCGTCATTTCGAATTTAATTATTTCAATTAAAACAAAATATCAAATAAAAATAAAAAGCCGGATCAGAAAAACGTGATCAACGTTGCCCGCATGAAATAATATTAAAAAAATATATTTATAAATAAAAATTTACTGAATTTGCTACACATGATTAAAAAGTAACTTCGCCTTGCGATTAAAACAAAGCTTTTCATTTTTTATAAGTTATCAAATCCAATAATCATTAAAAGATAAGTTATTAAATAAATCAGGAGCCGTTTAGTCCAATTGTTTATTTCTGAATTTGTTTAACATCGCGTCTAATTTTTTTTTAATGATCACTCTTCAAAATGTAGTAAAGCGTTTCGGCAAAACCATAGCAGTTGACGGCATCTCATTTGAAGTGCATGAAGGGGAAAACGTTGTATTGCTTGGCACCAGCGGTTGTGGAAAAACTACAACCCTTAGGATGATCAATCGTTTAACAGAAGTGTCATCCGGGGAAATAGATGTTGCAGGAAAAAATATCAAAGACGTATCGCCGGAAGAATTAAGAAGAAATATTGGATATGTATTGCAACATAACGGCCTTTTTCCTCATTATACAATCGCCGAGAATATTGCTATAGTTCCTGAGCTTTTGAAATGGACTAAAATAAAAATTAAAAAAAGAATCCGGGAGTTGCTGGAACAATTAAATCTTCCGGCAGAATTTTTATCATTTTATCCTCAGCAATTAAGTGGCGGCCAACAACAAAGAGTTGGCCTTGCAAGAGCGCTTGCCGCAGATCCTCCGTTGCTGTTAATGGATGAACCATTTGGTGCGCTCGATGCAATCACGAGGAATAATATCACCAAAGAATTTTCGAGACTTGAAGTGCTGAAAAATAAAACAATCGTTTTAGTGACGCACGATATAAGAGAAGCATTTGAAATGGGAGATAAAATTTTGTTGATGGATAAAGGAAAAATTGTGCAGGCAGGTAAATCCACAGAACTTTTATTTAACCCCGAGAATAAATTCGTTACTGAGTTTTTTGACGCGCAAAGAATGCAACTTGAATTAAATGCGGTTTTTTTGAAAGACATCTGGCCTCATCTTCATGTTAAAAATATTGAAGAAAATAATATGGCAGAAATTGATGAAAATAAAAGTTTGTGGGAAGCAATTGAAACATTAAACTACCGGAAAGATAAAATACTTTCTATCAAAAAATCATCTTCCGGCGAAGCAAGATATGCCGGCTACGATTCTTTATTTACTGCACTTGACGCATTAAAGCAACAAAGCCATGAATGAATCCGGACAATCTCTTATTGGATTTATGCGGCAGCAGTCGGGTAAGATATTGGATCAGCTACTTCAGCATATCGGGCTCACTTTTATTTCTTTATTAATAGCTGTTATTATTGGTGTTCCGCTGGGCATTTTTATTGCACGGAAGAAAAAATTTGCACCGGCTGTTTTAGGTTTCACAGGTATTTTGCAAACGATTCCCAGCATCGCTTTGCTTGGTTTTATGATACCGATATTAGGCATTGGCGCCATACCGGCAATAGTTGCCTTATTCCTGTATGCATTGTTGCCCATAGTTCGGAATACCTACACCGGCATTACCGGCGTAGATGAAACTGTGATTGAATCTGCCAGGGGAATGGGTATGAATTACAACCAAATACTTCTAAAAGTTCAACTACCTCTATCCATGCCCGTTATATTGGCAGGAATTCGTACTGCAACTGTTATAAATGTTGGTGTAGCAACGCTTGCATCTTATATTGGCGCCGGAGGATTGGGCGAATTTATTTTTGGTGGTATAGCATTAAACAATACCAACATGATATTAGCCGGAGCAATTCCTGCCGCATTACTTGCTATAATATTTGACTTCACTTTATCAAAGGTTCAAAAGATGAACCTGAGAAAATTGCGGGCAGGATTTTGGCTTTTACCTTTTTGTATGTTACTTCTATCATCGTTTTACCTGCTGCCGGATCTTTACAGAAGTAAAATACTTGCAGGATTTACCCCGGAATTTATGGGGCGGCAGGATGGTTACTTTGGATTAAAAAATGTGTATAAACTTAACCTGCGAACAGTAGTTATCAGTGATGCAGTAATGTACAAAGCCGCTTATGAGAAGAAACTGGATGTAATAAGCGGTTACAGTACAGATGGGCGTTTGAAGGCCTATGACCTGATAGTGCTTAAGGATGATAAAGGAATATTTCCTCCTTATTATGCAGCGCCTGTGATACGTGAAGAAGTTCTGGAAAAATTCCCCCAATTAGAAAATATTCTTAACCAATTAGCTGGGCACATCAACGATTCTGTAATGACAGAACTAAACTATCGTGTTGACTTTTTGAAGCAATCGCCTGAGAATGTGGCAAAAGATTTTTTAATAAAACAAAACTTGTATAAAACTCCTTTAAATAGTAATAAAGGATTGATCCGGATAGGATCAAAAATTTTTGGAGAGCAATATATTCTGGCCGCTATGTATTCGATGTTAATACGAGGAAATACCAATTTAAAGGTAGAGACCAAAACAGGTCTGGGAGGCACGAAAATATGCTTTGACGCATTAACTAATAATCAAATTGATATGTACCCGGAATATACAGGGACAGGACTTTTGGTAATTTTACAAACACCGGATTCAGTTGTAA
>JBDTEK010000148.1:0-5725 GCA_039922575.1 Ginsengibacter sp. | reverse complement strand
ACCTTATTACATTATTAACCTTGTCTTTGAAACAATAGCGACCTAACTGCCATGCATAAACGAAAACAATTATTTCTATTTCTTAATTAGAAGCAGTCTGGCTATTATCCTTTTCTATTGGCTCTTTTAATAAGGCAGAAATATCTTTATCAAGCCGGGCAATTTCATCAGGCTTAAGGCCATCATATATTCCGCGAACTCTTTTTTGTTTATCAACCAAAGCAAAAAATTGGGTATGAATAAAATGGTCAGAAATGTTGATGTTATTATTTTGAGCATCATCCAATAAATAACTCTGCCGGGCCATATTATACAATGAATCTTTGGAACCCGTTACAAAATACCATTGAGCAGCAAAGTGGGGGTTTTTCCCGATCATTTTTTCCTCGTAAGCTTTTAACAAAGGAACTGAATCAGTTTCAGGCATTGAGGAATGAGAAAGAACCGCAAAATTTTTCTCGTCTTTGAACTTTTCAAAAACAGTTTTCATGTTGCCGTTCATTTTCGGGCAGATGCCTTTGCAGGTAGTAAAAAAATAATTTGTTACATAAACTTTCCCATCCAGATCATGTCCATTTACAGTCTTTCCGTTTTGATCCGTAAAGCTAAAATCCTGTACATAGCTCATCACGGGCAATTTCACGTCAAAAAAGCCTTTTGTAAAGGAGAGCAAAAATAAAAACCCTCCAAGCAATAAAATAAAGAATGCTCCATAAATAACCAGGTTCTTTTTCATTGTGCAAAGGTACCAGAAATGCAGATTTGTTTTCTCTGCGAAATGCGGAATTTATCATTAATTTGTAAAACAATTTTTTATATGAAAAAGATGTATTCTGTTCTTATTCTTCTTCTCTTTTTTATTCATCCTACCGAATCCTTTGCCCAATCAAAAGATGAAATTTTAATCAGAAATGTTTTACAAACCCAGCAAAATGCGTGGAACAAGGGTCTGCTTACAAACTTTATGGAAGGATATTGGAAAAACGATTCATTAATGTTCATTGGCAAATCAGGCATAACTTATGGCTGGCAAAAAACTTTGGAGAATTATAAAAAAGCCTACCCTGATACTGCCTCGATGGGCAAATTAAAATTCACATTGCTTCAATTAAAACTACTTTCAACCGGTTATTATTTTGCGACGGGCAAATGGCATTTACAGAGAAGTATCGGAAATTAAGAAGGGTATTTTACATTGCTGTTTCAAAAAATAAAAGATCAGTGGGTCATCATTTCAGATCATAGCAGTTGACGAATTAAACCAGGCTTTATCTTTTTTTCTTAATTGGAAAAGACATCCTGCATACACGCGTAATTTCTATTGAATCAAAAAATTATTAAAATCTGCGCTATCGCCATAAAATACATTGAAATCTACCGGCGCTTTTATTCCATTTACCCTGCCAATTTCGCTATGTTGCCAAAATAGCCATTTGGTATTAATGCGGGGTTTATCTGGTTGCAAATAATGAGCTATCCATAAAGGATATCCTTCAAATCCGTCCTGAAAATATTTTTGATAAAAACTGATGTTGGTATAAATAACCGGTTTAACATCATAATTTCTTTCAACTTCATCAAGCCAGATTTTTACTTCTTTTCGCATTTCATTTACTGCCATGCCCCGGCTTATTTCCACATCAAGCACCGGCGGCATATCTCCTTTTTTTAAACTAACAATTTCGATAAAATTTTGAGCCTGTCTTTTTGGATCCCGTCCCGGAATAAAAAAATGATATGCGCCTTTAGGAATGTCCTGTAATTCAGCATTTAGCCAATTGCGCCTGAATTGAGGATCTATATTACCCCTTCCTTCAGTTGCTTTTATAAATGCAAAACCAATTTTCACACCTTTTGCCTCCATATTTTTAACTTCTTTCCAATTAATAGTCTGTTGATACCGGCTTACATCTATTCCATGGATCTCATATCCATTTGGAATCACTATTTGAAATCCAGGATAAAAAATATGTGGCTGAATGATAAAAATATTAACCGCATAATATACCACAGCAAAGGCGATACAAAGCCAAACAAATATTTTAAAAAATGATTTGGCGGAAGAACGTTTCTTTTTTCGTGCCACTACTGTTCCACTAAATTTAATTTATTAGTTTATGTGGTAAAGATACGTGGTGATAAACTTCTATTACCTGGTTGGATAAAAAAGGGTGCATTTCAAAATGTGCAAAGGTTGCCAACCTTCAATCTTCACAATAATTTCAGGATTTTGAAAAACTACTCCCTATTTTTCTTAATATTTTTTAAGGGAAAAAAAGAATAGTAATCATATTGAAAGCTGGATTCCAATGGGGAATTATCTTTAGCCTATAAAAAATAAATCCAACAGATTATTTATACTTACTTACTCAATATCTATAAATAATTTCCAAATCACATCCACTCAATGCCCTCCTGGTATTGATCCAGTTATCAGTAAATCCAAGCATAAAGCCTCCACCGCCGGCTCCACAAAGCTTTAAAAAATAATCTCCGTTATCCAACCCGTGTTTAACCTTTTTTTGAAAAGGTTGAGGAATGAAAGTACTCATTTCTTCCAATTGAAATTGAATCAGTTTGCCAAGATCATTATATAAAGAGCCGGGAGATTTATTCAGAAAGCTGTTGATACTCTCATTTGTATATTTTACAAGTTCTTTGCTGATCTTATGTTTGAAATTTAAATCCTTATGGAGATGATAAAATTTTTCCATCTGATCTGAGGTGGTTCTGGCAATACCTGTATTGAGCAAAAAGATCACATTTTTACCACTCTCATCTACACGGGGTAGCCTGACAGGCAATATCTCATTCGGACTTTTATATAAGATCGGTTCATTCAGAATCACACTTAAGGGATCTAATCCTGAGCTGGTGCCGTGAAAAAACGATTCCATTTTTCCAAGGCTTGTTTTAAGTTTTTGAGCTTTTTCAATAGTTAATCCTTTTAACTCATCTTTTATTCCCTTTGCTTTTTTCAAATACCTTAAAAATATAGCCACTACGAGTGCGGCTGAACTTCCCAGGCCATAGCCTTGAGGAATATTACTTTGAAAAAATAAGCCATTTTCTATTTCCCATTCAAATTGTTTTACTTCTAACACGAAATTTTCATCTACATGACTGGCTATAAAACCCGAGAATTTCTTAAGATACTCATTGGAGCGATAGGCATATTTACTTTGTGTACCTTCCTCACAAAATTTCAGTTGTCCGGAAAAACGATCGCAAGGCATTACCAAAGCCATACTATTGTGCAGTACGCTGTATTCTCCAAATAACAATACTTTTGAATTAAAACTTTCCATTTAGTAATTATATCATTTTATTTTTTGAGGCCCCATACCAATTTTGTCAAAAATAACGGCTCCAATGTTATCTTTCATATCATTTTTTATAAAATATTCAACTTTGTTTTTGTCTGCTTCTGGGTAGAGCAAATGCACATTTGGTCCTGCATCCAGTGTAAAACAAACAGGAATTCCTGTTTCTTTTCTAAAGGTTGTTATTTTGTTTATTGCCGAAAGCGTACCAGGCTTCATCAATAAATAATAATTTTCAGAGGTCATCATCATGGCATGCAAAGTTAATGCTTCTGATTCCGCTATTTTGATAAACTCTTCAAAATCGCCATTCGCCAATACCTTAATTAGCTGTGAAGTACGTTCATTAGCCTGGGCAAAACGGCTTTTTGCATATACATTTTGGTCCATTAGCGAATGGCCTATGCTACTCGATATCTTTTTTGGGCTATTATCTACAATTAAAATGGCATTATGCAGGCGTTTAAAATTATCGTGAACAGATAGTACGGGAACCGCAAACTCATTAGATGAACCCTGCATGAATTCATTTTTTCCCCACAAAACAAATCCGGAATACATGGAGCGGCAGGCACTGCCACTTCCTTTTCTGGCCAACTCTGAAGACTGCCTGAAAAACGAATCATCCAGTAATTGATTGTTTACAATAAAAGATGCATCCAAAAGAGAAAGTGCAACTGCCCCAAAAGCTGATGCTGAAGAAGCAATACCGGCAGAATGAGGAAAGCTGTTACGCGAATTCATTCTAACTGCATACCGATTCAATACCGGAAAAAATCCAGATTGCTCATCCAAATACTTACGTACACGGTTTTCAAATTCTGCATTTTTTTTGTTTTCAAAAAAATAATCAAGTTCGATACCCGAGGTGGTTTTCCTGTCGTTAAAATCCAATTCTATTTCAGTAAAAGAGTGCGACAAAGTCATGCTTAATGATGAATTACTGGGAATCTGACCTTCTTTTTTACCCCAATACTTTACAATCGCAATATTTGAAGGGCATCTCCAAATGATTTTGCCAATTTTTTGATTTAATGAATTTTTATTCGCCGGCATTAACTTTTTATAAGTTGAGAATAATTAAAGTGTACAGAATAGCCCAAACGGTTGAAATAATCGCGCGCTTCATATTCATTTCGATAAGTTGCCATAAAAAAATCACCACCCCAGGCGCCTAAAGATTTCACAGTGAACGGATAATCTTTAAATTTATTTTCTTTTATGGCCGGATAACCCAATATACCGGAAATTAAACCTTCACTTTCAATAACGAGCCTTTCAAAATCACTAATATATTCGGATTTTGCTGCTGATGAAACAATTTTATCCATTTTATAAATATCGTCTTCTGTTATCTTAAGTGCTTTAAATCGTTTGATTTCGTCGGCACTGGATTGCTTTTCCCTACTATATACGAATAAAAGCTTTGAAGTGATTTCAGGAGATAAGCTTATTGCTGCTGCCTGATTAACTTTTATCCGGTAAAGTATGGGAGAGTTTGCAGTACTACAGGCTATATCATATCCTGACCCACCAAAAGATTTTTCCAATAAAAAATAAGGGTCAATGCCACTCCACTGAGCCAATAAGCTGATTAAGGTGGAACTGGAGCCAAGTCCCCATTCTAAAGGATAGTCAGCAAATATCCTAAAGGCTATACCTTCCCGGAACAAGTCAGGCTTTTGAGATTTGATCAGTCTTAACAAGTTTAATAATATTTCGGCTTTGGGCCGGTCAGTAGCATTGTTGCACGAAACTAAATCTTTTGAAAAGCAGGATGAAAACCAAACCTCATCCTCAACTTTGCTGGTCCATTTGATGAAGTTATTCTGAGTACTTTCTACTTTCATCCTCTGGCCGTACCGCAATGGAATAGCAAGGCATTCAGATCCCTTCAAAACGAGGTATTCTCCAAATAATAATAATTTTCCTGAGGCGCTATAATTCATCAATAAATTCAGATTTTAACCATGCCGCCCGTATTTTTTTCTACAGAAAATTTATCCATAAGTTTTCGTACTTCTGAAACGGATACCGTTTTGTGTTTAAAATATTCTACTACTTTGCTTTTATCTGCTTCAGGCACATTTAGCTGTTTCATTATATTGAACAAATGCATTTTCATGTGGCCTTCCTGAATGCCAATGGTAACCAGGGATTTTACCGCGGCAAAGTTATTGGCCAACCCAACCGCAGCCGCGATTCCCATCAACTCTTTAGCAGATGGATTTCCCAACAATTGTAAGGATAATTTTACGAGCGGATGAAGATTGGTTAGTCCACCAATTACGCCAAGCGCTATTGGCATATCAAGAATGAATTTAAATTTATTATCAGTTAAAATTACTTTGGTGAGCGGCAAATAATGGCCGCCTTCTGAAGCAAATGCATGGCCACAAGAT
>JBDTEK010000147.1:0-3817 GCA_039922575.1 Ginsengibacter sp. | reverse complement strand
TAAAAGATTTTTCTATTTGGTCTTTAAATATATTCTCATTATAAAAAAGAATTAGTATAGAGTTTTTCTTTAACCTTAGTAGAAATTTTACAATATTCTTTCCCAACCTTATTAGATTATTTCCTTCACATTTTTCAATTAGAAGTTTTTGAATAGGTTAAATGAATTTAAAATTTAACTATCAAGATTGTGGAGTGGTGAAGCTCAATACTCATATTATTTTCATCTTACTATAGCAAGCAAAAAAAAGCAGATTATTTAATTTGAAAAGCTCAATAACTTACCCCAATTGAATATAACGATTATTTTATAACCCATACAAGGCACAAGTTCTCAAAGAATTTAAAGTGCAATTTTAAAGGAATTTCCATAGAATTTAAAAATCTTGCGCTAACTATTCCTTCTTCATTTTCAATAAACAACTGATCAATGATCATATTTTCTTTAAAGCTTAATAAACCTTTTCCATACCACTTGTAAATAGCCTCTTTGCAACTCCATAACAAAGTAAGTAATTGGGTATTTCCGGCAGGTAAAAGTTGTAGTTCTGATTCTCTTAAAAATTTATATTTTACTAATTCAATTTTAGGAGTCACCAGTTCTACGTCTATTCCCACTATTCCGTTAGCGCTTATAATAGCTGCCGCAAAATCACCGCAATGAGAAATGGAAAAATGGAACGTTTCACCGGTTAACAATGGTTTCTTCGATTCTGAAATTAAAATAGAATCAATAGGAAATAGCGGATCCAAGAGTTGCAACAAGTATCTTCCTGCAAGGTGTTGCAATCTTTTATGCGGGTGAGTAATTGTTTTCTGCAAATGCACTTTTTCCATAAAGAAATCTTCTGTTTCAGTAATATGCCAGACAGCCAATTTTGAAGTGGAATTCACATTATGTTGATAAAATAAGGGCATCAAATAAAAATTATACTGCTTTTTGAAAATTGTTGAATTATTTTGCAACCATAAAAATAACCCGTAAATAAATGATTTTATCTGATACAAGAATTTTAGAAGAAATTGAAAATAAAAACATTATTATAAAACCATACAACCGCGAGAACTTAGGAAGCAATAGTTATGATGTGCATCTGGGCAAAAATCTTGCTACTTATAAAGATGGTTTATTAGATGCAAAAAAACACAATGAAATTGATCACTTTGAAATACCTGACGAAGGATTTGTACTTAAACCGAATTCATTATACTTAGGCGTTACTTTAGAATATACAGAAACGCATGCCCATGTACCTTTTCTAGAAGGGAAATCTTCTACAGGCCGCCTTGGCATCGACATTCACGCTACTGCAGGCAAAGGAGATATTGGTTTCTGCGGTCATTGGACCTTAGAAATCTCATGCAAAATTCCGGTAAGAATTTATGCAGGAATGCCGATCGGGCAACTAATTTATTTTCCACTTGAAGGAAAGGTGGAAATACCTTATGATAAAAAAAATAATTCCAAATACAGCAATCAACCTGATAGCCCGGTTGAAAGCATGATGTGGAAAAATAAATTTTAGAACCAGGTATTAGGTATGAAACATACGCCGTTACATCACGCCATTTCGAAGAACTTTGGGGATTTTTACCGTAACTCAACAATCCAACAATTAACTTATTCAACACCATTTAAACCAACTCAATCACGGTTATCTCCGCAAGAATTCCTACCCTTCCGGGATAGCCAATAAAACCAAAGCCCGGATTTACATATAATTTTTGTTTTCCTTCTTCATAAAGTCCATCCCATTCTTTATAAACATATTGAACAGGACTCCATCTAAATCCAGGTATTTCCACACCAAATTGCATCCCATGTGTATGACCGCTTAGCGTGAGATCTACATCGCCATATTCAGGACGCACCTGGGCATCCCAATGGCTGGGATCATGGCTGATCAAAATTTTAAAAGGGTATTTTTCTGTACCTGCATACGCTTTCGCCATTTTGCCATATTTTGGAAACCTCGCTTTTGCACTCCAGTTCTCAATTCCTAAAAGCGCTATCTGTTCACCACTTCGTTCAATAACAACATGCTCATTCATCAATAAATTCCAACCAAGTTCTTTGTGAACCTGTTCAAGGTCTTTTAAATTCTGTGCTTTACTTATTCCATTATACGGCCAACTTACATAATCGCCATAATCATGATTTCCAAGTGTAGAATAGACACCCAATGGCGCCTTTATTTTATTAAAGACATCCATATATTCTTTCATTTCAGTAGTTCTGTCGTTCACTAAATCGCCACTGAAAATAACTATATCTCCTTTTTCTGCAATTATTTTTTCCACGCCGTGTATCACTGCTTTTTTGTTGGTAAAACTTCCGGAATGAACATCGCTGAATTGAACAATTTT
The DNA here is from genome assembly GCA_039922575.1 of Ginsengibacter sp. Lineage (GTDB taxonomy): Bacteria > Bacteroidota > Bacteroidia > Chitinophagales > Chitinophagaceae > Ginsengibacter. Next base: position 1,451 of record JBDTEK010000147.1, on the reverse strand, counting down.
AAGCCCTCTGAAAGCAGGAGGCAGATTATCAAACGAAAGTTTTATCCGTTTTACTTTGTAATTATATTTATTGCTGAATCCATAGATCAAAGTTCCAAAAAGCGTGCTACCTGCTGCTAACCCGAGCCAGCTTAGAAATACAGACCTGCTTATGCCGGAATCATTCATTTGCGATGCTTCTGTATTTGAAAATAATAATTTAGCTGCTCCCCATTGCAAAAGCCGGCGTATATCATCTACCAGAAAAAATACAACTGCTACAAATTCTGATAAAAATAAGGCGATCACTGTAGCAAAAAGATAACTTCTTACTTTTTTGGGCAAAAATTCAGGTCCAGTAAAAACGAAAATAAGAAATCCAATCACAGCAATAACCGCGATGGCCCAATAGGCTGAAAAAAGAATTGACCTTGTCCTTGAAGATGCAGATTGACTAACCGCTTTCATACCTACAAAAACATACACATCCACTAAAACCATAATCACAACTATAATAAAGGCGCCCAATGGTGTTCTCATAAATATTTCAAATTAAAAAAACAAATCAAATTAAATTAAAACAGAATAAATTCATCCAACTGATCATTTATTACCCTCAACGTCTCTTCATTTAAATTCCCCCTTTCATCCATTACCTTATCAATTACTGATATAGGCAATTTATTATAATGCACATTCATTTTTAAATAATGCAAAGTGTCAGAAAGATGATCCATTCCTCTCAGATTTCCTGCCCTTCCGGTTGCCACGCCTGTCAATAGCGCTTTTTTAAAATGCCAGTCTTTTCTAATATCAGAATTGTCAATCATCGCTTTTAAAACCCCAGGATAAGAACCGTTGTATTCAGGAATAATAAAAATATATTTTTTTGTAGGAATTAAGATATCATTTTCAGCTCGCAGGAATTCTGCATTGCGGTGAAGCGGGTCAAAGTTTTTTAAGGAAAATAATTTCGCATCTATAGCTTTTTGTTGTAATATTCTCTGATATTCGTGTGCTACCTTTTCTGTATGGCTTCCTTCGCGGTTCGTGCCACTTATAATCGTGTACATTTCAATCATTTAAAAATCTTTGTTCAAAAAAACAGGATTGACAAAGATAATTCTTCAATTTTATATCATTGATTTACAATTGCAAAGGACTAATTATTTTTGAAGTGTTATATCTTTTGAATATGAATTTTTAACAATTGAGAATTTTCCAATCTTCAATTTGCAAGAGAGCTTTCTATTCCGAAAGTACGATTCGCAGGTAGAAGTAGTGCCTCAAAAAAAGAATTAGCCAGTCTCAGATTACAGATCCCTTAGATCGCTGAATTTCAGTTGAAGGGTAATTTTCTCCCAAAATTATTTTTTCAATTACGTTAAATCAAAATTTCAGCTAAGTAACAGGCTAAAATCACAAAAAACTAAAATCGCAAATCTAAAATCAAAAATCATTGATTAATGATT
>JBDTEK010000146.1:0-6833 GCA_039922575.1 Ginsengibacter sp. | reverse complement strand
GCAAGTAATTGCCGGATAGTTACCTTACCATTAAGGCCAGGATTAATAGATTGCAGAGGAAGATACTTCCCTACAGAATCATCAAGCTTGAAAACCTTCTGTTTTGCAAGTTCTAAAACTAAGGGTGCGGTAAAGGTTTTCGTAATGCTATAGATTCTTGAAAGCGTCTGTTTGGTAAAAGGAGTGCCACCTGGAAGAAGATTATTTTGCGCATCAACATTGCGGGCAGCAAAGCCTGTCGTGCCCTGCCATATCGCAAGGTCATCTACTTTTATGGCCACAGACATTCCGCCAATAAAAGGATTGGCAGGATTATTTTGAAAACTATCTATTACTGCTTGCAGGCGGTGCTGAGTCTGGGTAGAAAAACCTTGGGCGCATACAAGGGATGTAATAAATGAAAAAAATATCGCTGCCAAACCTAAACGAAGTGCTTTGCGGTAAATATAAATTCTCATGATTCTTTTTTGTTTTATAAAGGAATAATTAATATGAATTGAAGAATTTTTTTTTATGATTTATTTTTGGTACCGATGCTTGATGAACAATTAAGAAAAGCGCCGGTATCCATATTAGAATGTTCATTATTGAAAATTCTGTTTTTAATAAAAATGATTTTACAAACTTTTTTGCAGAACAAAACGATGATAAACTAATGAACAGTTTTTCACACCGGCCAGTTCCCGCTTCTAACATTTCTACCCCGGTAACATCAACAATCGAAACCAGTTAATGATACAATTGTAATGAGTAACGGCTTATCTCAACTTTACTTTTTAGTTTAAGAGGGCTTTCCCTTTCGGAAGGCATATAACCATAATTCATAAAATGCCAGTCAGGAACTTTAATTTTTTTTGCAAGCGCTTCATAAATTGGTTTCCAGATTATACGACAAAATGAAGGATAATCTGTAAGTTTTAAAAATGATTGCGCTATCATATTTGTATATTTTAACCGTAAAAAAAGTTCACAAATTCTTAGCCCATCGTTTTAGCGGTAAATATTTAAAAGATGTTTTTTGATTGATGTTACAAGATTACATAACCAGCTTTAGTACATCAACAGGGAGTTGGTAAAAGGACGATTTGGATTTATAACTATCTATTTTTTTCAAATCCGTAGCCTGTTTTTAAAATTTGCCTTAATTAGAAACAATTACCGGTAGTACAGGATTATTTGCTAAAAAAAAAGACCAATTCCCTAATTATATTATCAATTCGATGAAATTTGCGCTCAACCGATTTCAATTCATACCAGGAAGGATTTGTTTTGTTGTTTTCCATGTTTCTACGTCTCCGTCAATTCTCAATGTCACCTAATGCATGGTAACTGCAGCGATGCCGCCGACAACAATACCTGCAATTGGCAAGGGAATGCCAACCAATGTAAGATTAAATAATGCTTCGGAATTTTTTATCACTGGCAAATCCGAATTGAAAAAAAATAGCTATAAATTACTAATTCATATAGCCTAATTATTCACGTTACGCTTTGTATCTCACGAACTACAATTCAAGTTTCTAATTTTTCAAAACATTTATTGAATCTAACCTTGACAAGAAAATAAAAAAAAGTTTTAGGTTATCAGGCCAAATTATAGTTCGTGAACTATAAACCATGGCATGATTTTCACAAATTCTCATTCTATCGTTTTAGCGATATGGTTATTTCGTCGTATTCGTCTGGCCCATATATTTCTTTATTATAAATAATAAACGAGCTTGAAGTGAGTTCTTTAATGTCGTACGATTGAGTGCCATCAAGGATAATTTTCGTATCACCCGATAGGGCATAGGTTGATGTATCCTGGATGCCAGTCACAACAGAATATACTTTACCATCGGTTCTGAAATCAATAATATCATTAGCTTCTCCTGGCGTAGTGGTTATATTATCGTGTCCTGCGAAATGCTCGTTTAATACCTCACTTTGCAGAGACCATTTGCCTTGCACTTTTTCAATGGTAGTTTTGGGTTGCTTGTCAGATTTTTTACATGCTGTTAAATAAAATGTTAACAATGCGATGAACGTCATTAAACGGATAATCTTTTTCATGTGTTTAAATTTTACAATTAATTGAAAATAAATACTTTATGACTTAATCATTCCCAGTTGGTGAGCAATTATTGCTCATGGATATTTCCTATCTTATTTAAAGTTGGTTTTAGGTTGTAACTTTTTGTTTATGAAGATAAAATTATCTCTGCCGTTATCATAGAGCTATTTGACAAATACACCCTGCACAATAACAATTGTATTATTTCATTTCATAATTGAATCAAGTATTAAGGAATACTTTTAATTGACTGGTTTGAATTAATAAACCATTTTGGTTGGTTAGTTATAAGGCTTTCCAGATAATTTATTAAATCAAACTTATGAGTTGCAAGAAACCATTATGAAATAGTAAAAAGAAGTTTTAAATTTAGGAAATGAAGGCAAGGAATTATAAAATCACTTTTCTTTCCGCAGCCAAAATAATTTCACTGATCATTTTTATTTTCAGTGCAGTTTCTCTTTATGCACAACAAGCAAAGATTGAAAAATTAAAGCATGCAATCAATGCTGCAAAAGAAAATAGAGCAAAAATTAGTTTATTGGAACAATTGGGGCAGGCTTTCCGTGATGAAAAAAAAATGGATTCAGGTATCCTATCTTATAAACAGGCGCTTAGTTTAAATGAAAAAATTAATTACTCTTTACCAGGACAGCGCTGGGAATTGGCCTGTATAGATTATATGTTATACGTAACTGGTAATTATGCAGAATCATTAAGGTATGCATCAAAGGAATTGACATTAACTGAAAAAATGAAAGATAACTTTCACATGGGTTATGTTCAATTGGTGTTTGGTCATGATTATAAGGCATTGGGTGAATACAGACGGGCGCTTAATCATTATTTCAAAGCGAAACAGTTTTTTACAATTTACAACCAGTCGAAAACTGAACCTGAGGTAAATACGTACACAATTCTTTGCATAAGCGAGGTGTACTTGAGATTAAATCAACCCGATTCTGCTTTAATATTTGCACAGCAGGCTTATAAATTTGCGATAGCTGATTCTGCTAAGGGTACTCATCAAGGCAATAGTATAGAAACAAATTATATTCTTTACTCAATGCGCATATTTGGAGACATTTATCTTGCTAAAGGAGATGATAAAAAAGCATTGAATTATTATCGGCAATACATTTCAGGCTTTATAAAATACAAAGAAAACAACAGGGATTTAGGTTTTGTGTTTAATAATATGTCTAAGATTTTTCAAAAAAGAAAACAAAATGATTCTGCCATTTTTTATGCTAAAAAAGCATTGTCGAATGCCCAGGAATACCAGGATCAGGAAAACATATATAATGCTGCAACATTTCTATATAATTTTTATAAAGACAAAAATGATGCTCCTGCTTATATCAAAATGGAAAAGCAGAAAGTAAATACACAATGGCCTTTCAGAAAAAGGATTGACAGTTTAAAAAATTTAATTTCAAGTACTAAAAAAGATACAGGCAAAATAATTTTATTAGAAGAATTAGGGCAGTCGTATCGTGATGGGAAAAAAATGGACTCAAGCATTTTATGTTACCAATACGCATTAGAAATAAATGAAAAAAACAAATACTCATTGCAAAAGCAGTGCTGGGATATGGGGACAATTGATTTTATAATGTATGAAATGGGCAATTATATTGAGTCATTAAAATTGGCATCACGCGAGTTGATACTAACTGAAAAAATAAAAGATACATTTCACCTCGGTTACGTTCATTTGGTATTTGGCCACGATCATAGAGAATTGGGGGATTACCGTGAGTCGCTTAATCATTACTTTAAAGCAAAACAAATTTTTAAGCTTTACTATCAATCACGAAATGAGCCAGAAAACAACACCTACACAATTCAGTGCATAGGCGAAGTATATTTAAAAATGAATAAGATTGATTCTGCATTAATATTCACACAGCAAGCCTATAAATTAGCAGTAGCCGAGCCTGAAAGCGGTGGTTTAGTCCTTCTTTCGACAAGAATATTGGGAGATATTTATCTGGCTAAGGATGCTGATGAAACGGCTTTGCATTATTACCGTCAATATATTCCGGACTTTGTAAAGTATAAAGAAAATAATAGAGATTTAGGCTTTGTATTTAATAGCATGTCAAAGATTTTTCAAAAAAGAAATCAAAATGATTCTGCCATTTTTTATGCCAAAAAAGCATTGAATAATGCGAATGAGTACCAGGACCAGGAAAACATATACAATGCTGCAAAGTCACTACATGATTTTTATAAAGACAATAATGAGCACCAGGCTTTTATTTATTTTAAAATAGCTGCTGCTGCAAAAGACAGCATGGCGAGCATAGAAAAAATAAGACAAATTCAAACCCTCACCTTTAACGAACAAACGAGAGAAAAGCAATTATCAAATGCAGATGCTAAAGAAGCAGCAAGAACAAGGCTTGTAATAATTATCTCTTCAATAATTGGTTTAATCTTCAGTTTTCTTGTATGGACCAGGACAAGGCAATTAAGATTAAAACATAAAATGATCCTTGAGCAAAAGGAAGCAGAAAAATTAAGAGCGATTGATAAAATGAAAGAGAAGTTTTTCACCAACATAACGCATGAATTAAGAACACCACTTTCACTAATTATGTCGCCTGCTGAATTTTATTTGCAGCATCCCGAAGAACTCAATGATACGCCTAAATTTCTAGAAAGCGTTTATAAGAACTCTAACTATCTGCTTCATTTAATAAACCAACTGCTTGATATTTCGAAACTCGATGCAGGCAAAATGAATATCTCGTTATCAAAAGGGAATTTTGGAAATTATATCGGCGACCTTTTAAAAACATTTGAAGACCAAGCCGAAAAAAAACAAATTGAGCTACATTTTGAAAATGACCTGTATAGTGAATATTTGTTTGATCCAGAGCAATGGAAAAGAATTATAAGTAATCTGCTTAGCAATGCATTAAAATTTACTCCATCGCATGGCGATGTTTATGTAAGCGTAAAAAAAGTAGCTGAATCTAAAAAATCGGTTGACATAAAGCTTTCAGTGAGGGATAACGGTATTGGCATAAACGAAGATCAACTCCCTTTTATCACAAACAGGTTTTACCAGGCCGATAATAATCTTACCAGAAAATATGAAGGAACGGGGATTGGTTTGTCGTTGGTATATGAATTGGTGAAGCTGATGAATGGAACACTTGAAATAAGTAGCAAAGAGGGAAAAGGTTCAACATTTACCATCAGGAGAACACTGTTATCTGCACAAGAAGCAGATGGCTTCCCAGAATTACCTGCCCTTGCAACAAGTATTCAGTTTTCAGATATTGGCGACAATGGGAAAAAGGTTTCAAAAAATGCAGAAGAAAATATCCCTCTTATTCTCATTGCAGAGGACAATCCTGATTTAAATGATTTTTTGAAAGAAAGCCTTGATCCATTCTACAATGTGATTACAGCTCCTGATGGAGCGCAGGCGTTTGAATTAATTTTATCTCAAATTCCGGATATTATTGTTTCAGATGTAATGATGCCGGGAATGAATGGATTTGAACTTTGTGAGAAAACAAAAACTAATCCGGCAGCCTCACATATTCCGTTTATAATCTTATCTGCAAAAACCACTCTTGAAAGCAAAATAACCGGCTTGCAAAAAGGTGCTGATGATTATCTCACAAAACCATTTAGTGTAGATGAATTACGATCAAAAATTAAAAATATTTTAGACAGGCAGGAGAAATTAAGAAGCCATTACCTGGACCAGTTAACATCTGAAAAGCCATTACATGCTTTCTCAGAAATGCAAAACGAATTCTTAAAAAATACTTATAGGATTATAGATGACCATATAGATGATTCACAATTAAGCGTTGAGTTTCTAGCCCGCAAAATGTCTTTAAACAAGGATGTTTTAAATAGAAAATTTTCTGCCATTATCGGATTGTCAGCTAATGAATTAATAAGGCAATACAGAGTTAAAAAAGCTGAGATGCAGCATCAGATACTGGAACTTGAAGCCAAAGCATTGCGGTCACAAATGAACCCGCACTTTATTTTCAATTGTATGAATTCTATTAAATCATTGATACAACAGAAAGAAGAAGATAAAGCGGTTAGTTATCTTACTACTTTCTCCAAACTCATCAGAACTATTTTTCAAAACTCAGACAAAAGAGAAATCACCTTATTTGATGAAATCGAAACATGCCGGTTATATACTCAACTTGAAAGCATGCGTTTTGGAAACAAATTCAGCTATTCTTTCTTTATTGATGAAGCCGCAGATTTAAAATCATTACTGGTACCCGCGCTCATTATTCAGCCTTTTATTGAAAATGCAATATGGCACGGTATAATGCCAAAAGAAGACGGAGGTTATGTGAATGTAACCGTTAAAAAAGAAAATGAAAATATCTGCTGCATCATCGATGATAATGGAATAGGCCGTGAAATGTCGAAACAAAATAAATTCAAAGGCGATACATCTATGCATCAATCAAGAGGCGTACATTTAACTCAGAGTCGTTTGGACCTTGATAATTTATTAAATGAACGAAATGCAACTCTTGAAATCACCGATAAAAAAGATGAGCAGGGAAAAGCAAACGGAACAATGGTTTTTCTAACATTTAAAGAATATTAAAATGCTCCAGGCAATTATTATAGATGATGAGCAGCATTGTGTTGATTCGCTGGCAACGGATTTGTCAAAACACTGTAACAACATTGAAGTAATTGCGAAATGCAACTCAGCAAAAGAAGGAATACTCACCATAAAAAAGCTGAAGCCTCAGCTTATTTTTCTTGATGT
>JBDTEK010000145.1:0-5426 GCA_039922575.1 Ginsengibacter sp. | reverse complement strand
AATGTAGCGATAGTATTTTATGGAATATACCCGCCGGTTAAAAAAATTTAAATATCTTACTACTAAAGGGAAATCAATGACAATTTATGGAAAGAAGGATTGCTCCACTTATTCATTTATTACCTATACAATTATTAACAGGAAAATATTTCGTTTTTAAAATTTATTGATTTCTTTGTCAGGTTTTGCATAATCCTACGTCTAATACTAGGTAAAACTATTATGTAACCTGCTTCATTTGGCATCCACACTTAAGGAACAAGGTGGCTATCTATACTATGGAAATTCCACAAAAGAGTGGGATAATGGCGCAAGATGGGAGTTTGAAAACCGGGAATATCGATAGAAAAATTCTGTTTTTTGATACTGTAATAATAATTAAAAAAAATCAAATTATGATTCTGGATCTATCTTCATTGATTCCGATATCCCTGCTGCTACTTAGAATAATTGTAGCCATTGTATTCTTTTCAAGTGGCAAAAGTCACGCTATGAATCCTGTAGAAAGGGGTAAAAGTATCGGTCTACCTCCTTCGGTAACCCGGGTTATAGGGATAGCCGAGATAATTGCAGCCGTATCAATTGCCCTGGGTATTTTTCCACAAGTAGGTGCTGCAATAGTCATCGTAACGATGCTTGGAGCCATTCAAAAAAAGCTCTTCGTTTGGCATACCGGTTTTTATGCTGATAAAGGTTATGGTTGGCATTATGATCTGGTTTTTGTTATTGCTGCTTTGGTCATCATTACTACTAATGGCGGTGGTTACGTCGTAACTTAAAAAATACTTATGAATGCTCCAGAACGGTTATTGAAAATTCTCATAGATGCAGGAGGACGAAATGTATATGGTGTCACGGCCGATGCCCTTAATTTCTTTTTTAAAGCAATTGAAAAAAGCGAAGAAATAGACTGGCGTACCTTCAAGCACGAAGGCAACGCATCTTTTGCGGCATTTGGTGAAAGTGAGACTGTCACGGCGAATCATTAAAACTATTCTCGAATCCGAACGCCAGCCGCAAAATGGTTCATTTGATCTTCGGAAAATCATTTTTCCGCCGACTATCCAAGCCAGCCGCCAGTAAAACCTGCTCTCTGCAAACCCAAAATAATATAGGGGCAATTCCGCATCATTCGCCAGAAAGATCCGGTGCGATAATTCTCAATCATCAAAACAATCGGCCCCTGGTCGAGTCCGTAATAGCCTTGCGAAATCCAGCCGTTTTCACCTTGATTTCCGCCCTCAAAGGTTGGGTTAAAGCTGCATTTGAAACCGTATTTGCTGGTCATCTCCGGGTATATTTCGTTGAAGTGGGCGAGCGCGGGTAGAACGATTTCCGGGGTGAATGGTAAAGAAGCGACTGCCGCCCAGGGCGCAATTGTGCCGTCGTCGGGACCGTTCGGAATTTGTCGGGCCAGGTAATCAAAAAATTGGCGTTCAATGCCATCAATTAACACGGTCTGATTGCCGGGTCCATCGCTCGCCGTTACACCCCAGCAGTTGTCGCAGTAGCCTTTAAAATTTTTCGGATTACGAATCGCATATTCGCGCTGAGCATATGTAGCGCGGCGGGTGTTTTCGTAATAATCGATGCCTTTGCTGCGCATATATTCGTCCTGGATACCACGAAAATCTATCCAGCAATGGGAAAGCTGATGAATAAACAGCGAACCGGCGTAGAGATGTTCGATGTCGTAGAGTTTTTTCCACTGATAAGATTTCGTCCACGCCGCGTAGCTTTTTTCTGGCACTGGAAACGTCGGTGACGCGAGAGCCAAAACATAAAGCAGAAGGGCTTCGCTGTAACCTCCCCAGCGGTACGGCAGAAATCCAGTTTCCGGCTTCCAACCCATCGAAACGGTTGCGCCGCCATTCAATGCCCAACGCCAGTCGGTGCGGTAGTAAAGTGCTTCGGCGAGTTTGCGAATCTCGTTTTCCTCGGGCGTATCTTCAGTAAAATACTCTGCAGCAGTAAGTGCGCCGGCGAGAAAAAAAGTCGTATCAATCGTCGAAAGTTCATTGTCTCCAGCGCGTTTGCCGATTTTCATATCAAGAAAATGATAGTAAAAACCTTTATAGCCGGTTGCGTCCGCCTCTTTCCCTTGCGGGCTTTCCCAGAAAAATTGAAGCGTCGTCAAAACTCGCCCGACGGCTTCGGAGCGTTTGATAAATTCGTTTTCGACCGCCACCGGATAACACGCGAGCGCAAGTCCGACAGCGGTAATCGAACAAGGCGAGTCTTGTTTTGTGCTGTCCGGCACAAGTCCGTTTTTTAAGTTGGTTTCCTTCAAAAAATACCCGAATGTATCTTTTTGCAGTTTCTCCAGCTTCGCTTTGGTTAAATTTTTTTTGCTCATTTTTATCTATATAAAATCGAATCTGGCGTTAATATTCAACTGTAATCGCCGCGACCGAATGGATCTGCAATTTAAAAGATGAAGATATCAACATTATAATTAACGGAGAATTGCTTTGATAAAAATCTTAATTGGAGTTGAGATAAGTTTCACAAAAATTTTGTAAGCTTTCCTTTGTTGAAACACGGCTTCCATATACTAACGGCAACGCCCAAATGCTAATTTTTAATTGCATTATTTAAACTTCTATTACCTGAACTCCTTTCCAAAAGGCCACTCTATTGGTAATTTTTTCATATCCTTTTTTTGGATGTGGATAATGCCAGGCGGCATCCTTGTTTTTTTCACCATTCACCACTAATGTTTGGTAAGAAGCTTCGCCTTTATGTGGGCAGGTAGAATGATGATCAGAATTTTCAAAAAACTCTTTTTTTATACTTTCAGCAGGGAAATAGTGATTGCCTTCCAGTTGAATAGTATCATTACTTTCTGCAATTATTTGTTTGTTCCATATTGCTTGTATGCTCATAAAAGTGTTTTAAATTGTTGAAAAATATTTTATTATCAGGCCAGGTTGCAATAACTAAGCCTTTCTTCCGGTTTGCATGCTAACTCCAATAAAAGTACTTTATAAGTTTAAAAATGTTTATAAAGTCTACCAGCAAAATAAATAAATTTTAAACGATTAGTACATTTTATTACTATTTGCTGAAGCCTTTGGAATTTGTTGAATGGAACCCCTATGCTCCACAATTTTATTATTTTCTGGTTGCATCCTATTTCCGAAAGCCATCGGATTTAATGTAGCCTAAAGTGTGGGCGGTGCTCTCACCGCCCAAGGCGCGCTGTCGGGTTGGTAGGAACACCCACACGTGAGAATTTGGGATGCTCCAAAAATATTTTTTTAAAATTTATTGTCTTGTCTGTCAGGTTTTGCATTATCCACCTACTATTACTGTATAAAAAAATTATTCATAAAAAAATTAAAATCATGAAAACAAAAAGATTAAGATTACCGGCACTTTTATTTGCAGCTATATTGATGGCTGGAATGTTCAGTTTTACTACCGTGCAGGCACAATCAATTAAACCTGTAACAGTAAAGTCTTCTAAAAATTTTGACGGCACCATTAGCGCTATTAAAGAAGCGGTTTCAAAGGGCGGTATGATGGTATTGTCTGAACTCAACCAGGGGAAGGTACTTTCTATGACCGGCCTGCATGTAAATGCACATTCCTTTTTTGTAGGAAATCCGACTGTAGGCAAACAAGCCTTTTCAGCAGATCCTTCAGTGGGACTTGTAATTCCCGTAAGAATAAATGTGTATGAACAAGGCGGAGCCACATATGTCAATTATTTCAAACCTTCCGATCTCTTCTCTTCGTTTAACAATTCTAATGTGAAAATGTTAGCGCAAAAACTGGATGAAAAGCTGGCGATGATGATGAAGATGGTATCTATGTAAATAATATAAAGGAGAAGCCGTAAATTATTTTTCCGGCTTCTTTTTTTCTTTCTTTAATTTTTAAACCCTACATAAGATGAAATCCAAAAAAACGAAATTGATAGTCGTAGTAATAGTGCTTTTTCTGGCTGCTATATCGCCTAATTTATTTCCTTATGCTCTGACAGGTGCTGCAGAACTTTCTTCGCTTGCGCTCAAATATCTTATTCCTTCGGCAGCGCTTATCTTTATAATAATTGGTCTCACTTATCTTTTAAAATATAAAAGCCTCAAAAAGCAAATAGTCAATGGTATTGTAGCTGGATTAGTGGCAACCATTGCCCTGGAAATAATCAGAGAGATAGGTTACAGGATGGGCGGTATGCCAGGAGATTTGCCTAAATTGATGGGTGTTTTGCTTCTTGATAAATTTGCAGTTGGCCCTGATATTTGGTCGAATATTGCAGGATGGGCATACCATTTTTGGAATGGCGCCTGTTTTGGAATTATATTTACTTTATTATTTGGCGGCGCAAAAACCGCATGGGGTATAGTTTATGGTTTAGTGCTGGGTATCGGATTTATGATAAGCCCGGTTACAAGATCATTAGGAATTGGTGCTTTTGGATTTCAATTCAAAGAAGGATACCAGTTTATCATTACAGTAACGCTTGCTCACGCTGCTTACGGAGCCTTACTCGGTTTCCTCGTTCATAAAATGAACAAAGGATTGCCTAACTTTATCAAAAGGATAAGAGAGGCATTTGGTAAAAATGAAATCTCTTATGCATAGATCTTTGGTAGGTAAAAAAAGATGTTTAAAGAAAAAACTTTTCACATCCAAATAAAAACCCGGCTATGAAAAAAATAATTTCCATCATTATTTTTATTACTATTTCCAGCGGAACTTCCGCCCAAAGCGACAGTAATTATTTGCCGGTACGCCTTGCCTCTTTTGATGCAACCTCTTATAATAATATAGCGAAGCTACACTGGACTACTATCTGCTATTTACAATACGCAAATTTCCAGATTCAAAAATCTTCTGACGGAGAAAATTTCATGACTATTTATTCATTCACTGCAGACAAACTTCGTTGCCGTCAGCCATTTGATTTTAAGGATAGCTCACTTTCCAACCTGGGAAATGTTTATTACAAAATCAACGTGGGAAATATAGATGGAGATTTTTTTTCTTCAGCCATAAGAACCGTATATCTTAAAGAAGGAGGATTTGATTTGGTTTCGGTATATCCTACAATGGCAACGTCTTTCCTGAATTTTTCTTTGTCCGATAATAAGAGTGAATCTTTTTGGGCAGTTGTAATAAATGGATCGGGTGCTGTTGTAAAAAAGCAGCAATTTAAGGCTGTTAACGGAATTACCAAATACACTTTAAACACCAATAATTTACCTGCCGGATATTATTGGTTAAAGGTTCTTAATGAAAAAGGTGATTCAAAAACTACAAAGTTTTTTAAACACTAGAAATTTCAAACTTTTTTAATAGTACAGTAAACAAACAAATATTTTAAATTCTTGTTTCGTTTTAATATAAGGTGATAAGCTTTTATCTTCCAAAAACCATATTATCTCCAAAAAGATTTTACAATTTATTTCAACCCT
>JBDTEK010000144.1:0-3872 GCA_039922575.1 Ginsengibacter sp. | reverse complement strand
GACGCATTCAAATTTTATTACAAATGGATATATCTGCTCTAATGGGCTATACCGGCGCAGTATTCCGTGAATTCTTTGGCAATAGTACCGGTATTATTCTCTCATTTTTGGGCTTGATTATATGGATCATTTTCCCCTTAGTCATTTCATTGAAGAAATTCAAAAGAAAGGATCTTTAAAAAGATATATTGACTTAAAATTCAATCATTAAGTAGCAAGCTTTCCAGGTAATATCTGAATATAGACTGGGTAGGAAGGTAGCTATTATGTGACTACCTGTACTTTTACACCTCCGTGAATACCATTCGGTAATAGGAAGATATTCTTCCTTAGTCATGATAGTAAATATTTGTTTCCAAAATTTCGACAATGTGGGATGAACCCTTATTGATTAATGCAGCAAATTTTTTATTGTTTTGAGATCATAGTTTATCTTTCGCAAATAAAAATAATCAAATTTGTCTTCAAGAAAAATCATCATCATAGGCCCTGCACATCCGCTACGTGGTGGCCTCGCATCGTACGATGAGCGGCTGGCTAAAGAATTTATTGATGAAGGCTATGATACAACGATTTATACTTTCTCTTACCAATATCCAAAATTTCTTTTTCCGGGAACTACACAATATTCTTCAGAACCCGGGCCGAAAAATATTCCCATTAAAGTAAAAATCAATTCAGTAAATCCTTTCAACTGGATCGCTGTAGGGAATGAATTAAGAAAGATAAAGCCCGACATTATTGTAGTAAGATACTGGCTGCCCTTTATGGGCCCATGCCTCGGCACCATCTTAAGAAGAGTGAAAAAAAACAACTACACAAAAGTGATTTGTATTGCGGATAATATTTTCCCACATGAAAAAAGACCGGGAGATAAAATTTTCACTAAATATTTTTTGAAACCCATTGATGGTTTTATTACCATGAGCCAAAAGGTTTTGGCCGATTTACATCAGTTCGCAAAAGATAAGCCTGCACAGTTTGTACCGCATCCGTTGTATGATAATTTTGGAGGAATTATTACTAAGGATGAAGCAAGGAAGAAACTGGGAATTAATATAAATGATAGGATTGTTTTATTTTTTGGATTCATCAGGAAATACAAAGGATTGGATATTTTATTGAATGCGTTTAAGATTTTGAAACAGAAAATACCTTCGTCTTTCCTTGAGAAGACGGGAAGCCTGAAATTATTAATAGCTGGAGAATTCTATGAAGATGAAAAAAATTACCACGAATTGCTCAATGATCCGACAATAAAAGATAGTCTCATTTTACACACTCATTTTATTGCGGACAGCGAAGTGAAATATTATTTATGTGCGGCAGATTGCGTGGTGCAGCCCTACAGAAGCGCTACCCAAAGTGGTGTTACTCCCCTCGCCTATCATTTTGAAAAACCTATGATCGTGACCAATGTAGGTGGCCTTCCGTCTTTGGTTTCTGATAAAAAAGTGGGGCTGATCGCTGAACCTAATGCAGAAAGTATCGCAAAAAAGATTGAAGAATATTTTGAATTGGGTGAAGATTATTTTTTACCACACCTTCGCGATGAAAAGAAAAAATATAGCTGGAAAGTAATGACAAACACCATTCTAAGCATGAAATCATAATTTATCACGTAACTATAAAAAAGTTACGTAACTTCATCAAAAAGTGTTTATGAAAACTAAATTAACTTTAAACATAGATGATAAAATCATCGCCCGGGCGAAGAGAGTTAGTGCAAAACGAAAAGTGAGTCTTTCGGCTGTAGTAGAGAATTATTTGGACAAATATTCAGAAAACATTTTGTCAAAAAGAAATAACAGTCCTGAACCTTCCCTTTTAGATAGGATTAGAAAATATACAAAAAATGCCATTCTGCTACCTGATGATTATGATTATAAAAAAGTATTGCATGATCATTTAGATAAAAAACATGGTTAATAAATTATTCCTTAATACCAATATTATTTTTGATTACGTACAGGAAAGAAACTATGAATTAGATGCAGTAAAAGAAATTATGCATCTCGCTGAACTCGGAAAATTAGAATTATTCATTTCAGAAAGTGTTATTACTACTTCATTCTATTTTTTGCAACAACAAAAAATCGATGCTCTGAGCGTTTTGAGAGAAATTTGCAAAATGATAAATGTAATTCCATTTTCAAAAGACATTTTATATTTTCCTGTTGAAAAATATAAAGACATTGAAGATGGCCTCCTGTATTTTTTGGCGTACAAGACTAAAATAAATTACTTCATCACCAGAAATGTAAAAGATTTTACTTTCCTCTTTCCTTCACTCCCGGTGATGAGTCCAACCAATTTTTTAAAAGAAATTTACTTTAATGATCTACCGTAGTAAAGCGCCACTGCGAATTGGACTTGCGGGCGGCGGTACTGATGTAAGCCCTTACAGCGACCAGTTTGGCGGCGCCATCTTAAACGCCACTATTTCACTTTTCGCGTATGCCAACATTGAACCTCTTGAAGAAAATACTATAATTGTACAGGCATTGGATAGAAATGAAATGCAATCTTTTGAATGGTCAGCCACCTTGCCTATTGATGGAGAACTCGATTTATTAAAAGGAGTGTATAATCGTATTCAGAAAGATTATGGAGCTCCTGCAACCGGCTTTAGGTTATCTACTTTCGTAGATGCGCCCGCAGGCTCAGGTCTGGGTACTTCATCTACGCTGGTAGTGGCAATTATTGGTGCGTTTGTGGAATGGCTCAAGCTTCCTCTGGGCGATTATGACATTGCGCATTATGCGTATCAAATAGAAAGACAAGACCTAAAACTTACCGGCGGAAAACAAGATCAATATGCTGCCATGTTTGGCGGAGTTAATTTTATGGAATTCTATGAAGATGATAAAGTGATTGTAAATCCACTTCGCATCAGGCCCGAATATCTGCATGAACTGGAAAATAATCTCGTTCTGTACTTTACTTCTACCAGTCGTGAAAGCGCTTCCATCATTGACGAACAGGTAAAGAATGTGAATAGCAAAAACGTAAAAAGTATTGAAGCCATGCACCAGCTAAAGGAGCAGGCGAGGATGATGAAAGAAGCACTGTTAAAAGGGAGATTGAATGAGTTCGGTGAAATACTGGATTTTGGTTTTCAGCAAAAACGAAGAATGGCGCACAACATCAGCAACAGCCGTATTGAAGAAATATATGAAGCGGCAAAAAAAGCGGGAGCTACAGGAGGCAAGATCAGCGGTGCGGGGGGAGGTGGATTTATGATATTTTATTGCCCGGGAAACACACATCATGCGGTGGTGGAAGAATTGAAACAATTTGGGGGGGAAGTGAAGAATTATACGTTTACGAAATATGGATTGTCAACGTGGTGCGCATAGAGACAAGGTACGCCTTGTCTCTACTGTGTTCTTTATAAATTTGTATATAAAGAATTTAATTATGGCCACAATAATAAAAATACCAAAAATAAAAGAGTCAAAAAACGAATTAGAAAAAGAATTAAAAAAATTCGCATAACCTAAAAGAAACCCCGCCAAAGCAACTGAAGAATTGTATGGATTGTGGGAAGGCAGAGATATCTCTATTAAAAAAATTCGTAAAAAACCCAATCGTAATAAATCAATTAACTAATTGAATTTACTTTTGTACAATTAAAAATTACCAATGGACAAAATAAAAAACATCATTCAGTCATCCATAGACGTGAAAACAAAAATATTGAATGATGATAAAATACTGCAAACAGTGAATGATTGCGTAAACGTAATTGTAAGCGCCTTTGAAAAAGGAAATAAGGTTTTGTTCTGTGGCAATGGTGGCAGCGCTTCCGATGCACAACATCTTGCGGCAGAATTCAGTGGCAGATTTTATACCGACCGTGATGCGCTTCC
>JBDTEK010000143.1:0-7565 GCA_039922575.1 Ginsengibacter sp. | reverse complement strand
AAGTCTTCAATAAACTTGATTTTCCTGTTCCGGTTTTGCCCACCAAATAAACAAATTCGCCGCGGTTCACCACAATATCTACATCACCCAAAACCAAAGAACCGCCTTGGTAAATATTCGCATTTTTCAATTCTACAATTGGTTCAGACATATTTTTCAACTATTTTTTCGAGAAATTAATGGATCATTACTAAAGCCGTAAAGTTAGTTTTATAATTATGTTTTTTAAAAAAGAAAAATTATACATCTGTTAAAATGAGTTGAAGGCAAAATCCTTAAAATGGTTGAATTTTTTCATTTTCAGTTGAGGAAACGAACTTTGCCCCTGATGCCCGCATAGAAAAAATTTTAAAGAAATATTCGTAAGGGAGGTTACTACCTGTCCCTACCCAAATATTAATTCCTGATTTTTCGTTTTTATCACTAATGATTTTTTTTCACACTCTTCTACCCTTCCTATGATTTGCGCATCAATATTAAATGTAGCGGCCTGGGAAATAATTGATTCCGCAAAGCCTTCATCCGTATAAATTTCCATTCGACAACCCATATTAAAAACCTGGTACATCTCGCGGTCATCAGCGCTGCTAGCTTCCTTAATTTTTAAAAATATTTCCGGTACAGCAAATAAATTATTTTTTATTACCCTTACATTTTCAGGAATGTATTTTAAACATTTTGTTTGTCCGCCTCCACTACAATGAATCAAACCGTAAACTTTATCAAAATCATTTTGTAATAAATTTTTAATTAAAGGCGCATATGTTTTTGTTGGCGAAAGAATTTCTTTGATGTCAGCAATTTTATTTTTACCAATATAAACTACTTCACGCGGTAAATCATTATCATAACTTTCTTTAAAATTCTCCGCATAATATTTATCCAGAATATCATGGCGAGCGGATGTTAGTCCGTTACTTCCTATTCCGCTATTGTAATCATTTTCATAGGTTGCTTTGCCAAAAGATGCCAATCCTACAATTACATTTCCCGGCATTATTTTATCGTTTGAGATAATTCTATTCCTCGGCCATCTCGCAGCCATAGTGCCATTTACCGCAATCGTTCTTACTACATCACCCACATCAGCAGTTTCACCGCCGAGGTAATGTATATTGATTCCATAAGTTTTCATCAAATCAAAGAACTCCTGAGTTCCATTTATAATTTGCTCTAAAACTTCACCGGGTATCAGGTTTTTATTTCGATCAATTGTAGAATTAAATACGATATTATCATAAATACCCACGCATAAAAGATCGTCCAGGTTCATCACCACAGCATCCTGCGCAATTCCTTTCCAAACAGAAATATCGCCCGTTTCTTTCCAATATAAATAAGCCAAAATACTTTTTGTACCTGCGCCATCAGCATGCATTATATTGATATCATCTTCATTATTTCCGAGATAATCAGGATAAATTTTACAGAAAGCATTTGGAAAAATTCCCTGATCAAGATTCTTTACTGCTGCGTGTACTTCTTCTTTTTGAGCAGAAACTCCCCGCTTTGAATATAGTGACATGTTGAATAGTTAACGAGTTAAAATGGTTTATTATTGAATTATTAAATTATTTTTTTTATTAAAATTTCTATGCAACCGGTGAACAAGTACGATGCATTTCTTAAAATTCATATATAAAATTTGTGTTTCTCCAATCTGTTCTTCATTTGCGGCAAAAGTAACATTGGAGCAGGAATATTCCATCCCCAAAATATTTATTAATCTATTATCTTGCGCAAATCTATGCAAGTACACAGGGATATAAATAATTTACCCAACTTTAAAAACGCTGCTGTCACGATTGGCACCTTTGATGGCGTACATACCGGGCATTTGCAGATCTTCAATCAACTTATTAAAGAAGCTACAGATAATAACGGTGAATCTGTAATCATTACTTTTCATCCTCATCCGCGAATGGTAATTCAATCATTAAAAAAGAATAACAGGGAAAAATCTTCGATTAAATTATTAAATACATTTGCCGAAAAAATTGAGCTTTTAGCCAAATATAAAATTGATCATTTGGTAGTAGTACCGTTTACCAAAGAATTTTCTGAGCAAGCTCCTGAAGAATATATTTCCGGATTTTTAGTTTCAAAATTTCATCCTCAAACGATTATTATAGGCTACGATCATCATTTTGGCAAAGATCGTAAAGGAGACTACAAACTTCTGGAAAAATACCAGCAACAACATAATTACACGGTAAAAGAAATTCCCGAGCACGTGCTACATCATGTAACTATTAGTTCCACCAAAATAAGGGAAGCGTTAACCAGCGGCGACATACAGACCGCCAATGAATATCTTGGTTATGATTATTTTTTTCAGGGAAAAGTAATTGATGGTAATAAACTGGGTAGAAATTTAGGGTACCCAACCGCCAACATCCTAATTGATGATCCTGATAAATTGGTTCCGGCTTATGGTGTTTATGCAGTAACCGTTAGTCTTGGAACAGAGTCCGATCAACCTGTACCAGCCTTCGTTCCTGAAGCAGGCTTCAAGGGAATGATGAACATAGGCACAAGGCCAACTATTGGCGATAATAAAATAATGATAGAGGTAAATATTTTTGATTTTAATAGAGACATTTACGGCCGCATACTTCGCGTATATGTAAAAAAATACATGAGGCCGGAGATAAAGTTCAATGACCTTGAAGAATTAAAAATTCAATTAGGGAAAGACGAAAAAGAAGCGAGGAAAATATTACTTGAATTCTAAAAAACGGGTGCATCAAAAAAAACAGGGTAATCTTTCAAAAATTCTAATTTTTACATCTTCATAAATTTGGATAAATTTGGGATATAAATAATTTATGGAAACCTACGGCAAAATATTATTGGTTGCCATGCCGGCTTTTCTTCTTCTGGTTCTCTTTGAGAAATGGTATGGAGTACATAAAGGGAAAGATACTGTGCGCAGTATGGATATGGTGAGCAGCCTCAGCAGTGGCGTTACCAATGTGATGAAAGATGTGCTGGGACTTAGTCTTATCATCATCAGCTATGGATGGTTAGTTGAAAAATTAGCCATCGTTCATGTAAAAAATTCCGTGCTTACTTATATCATCGCCTTTATTGCCATTGATTTTTCAGGATATTGGGTTCACCGGCTTGAACATAGATTTAATTTTTTTTGGAATTACCACCTCATCCACCACAGCAGCGAAGAATTTAATTTAGCATGTGCTTTGCGACAAAGCATTTCAGAGTTTGTAAAAATATTCGCCATCTTTTTATTGCCCGCTGCCATTTTAGGCGTACCGGCAGCAGTAATTGCCGTGGTAGCTCCTTTGCAGCTTTTTGCGCAATTCTGGTACCATACGCGGCATATCAATAAAATGGGATTCTTTGAAAAGATCATCGTTACACCATCTCACCATAGAGTTCATCATGCTATCAATAATGAATACATAGACAAAAATTTCTCCCAGATATTTATTTTTTGGGATAAATGGTTTGGTACTTTCCAGGAAGAACTTTCGGAAGTACCGCCCGTTTATGGAATTACAAGGCCGGTGCAAACCTGGAACCCCATTAAAATAAATTTTATTCATTTGTGGCTGCTTATCAGAGATGCATGGCATACCAGTAGCTGGAAAGATAAACTTCGCATCTGGATGATGCCTACCGGATGGAGGCCGGCTGATGTGATAGAAAAATACCCTGTTTTTAAAATAACTGATGCTTACCATTTTGAAAAATATGACCCAAGCGCTTCTGTAAGACTGAAAGCCTGGTGCTGGTTTCAGATGGTAATTTTGTTATTAATTATCAGTTATTTTTTAGGAAATATTGCGACTATTAATTCAATAAAAAGCGATTACATCTATTTATACGGCATTTTTATTTTCCTGATGGTGTATGCATATACTGATTTAATGGATCGCAATCGTTCTGCTATCTTCTGGGAAATAATTAAAAATTGTTTGGGAGTTTATTTTATTTACTCACAAAATGATTGGTTCGGCGCATCTAAATATCTTACTAACATTCAGTCTATTGCTGTCATTTATTTCGTTTTGTCAACTGTTATAACAGCCTGGTTTGTATTTGAAAATGCAAAGGAAGATAAACAGATATGGGTAGAAAAAAATCTTCTTTAAATTTTTTTCTTTAATCAAAATAAAATGGTTTTGCTTGCAGTCAAATATAAATAACGATGGTTTCGGTAAACAGGCTTCTTCAACTCTTTTTCGGCATTTCACTTTTGTATTTAAGCTTTATCCTTCTAAAAGAAGAGACGCTTTTATATTATCTGAAACCCTTACTGTTGCTTCCTTTAATAATTGCTGCAATTATTTCTAAATTCAAAAATAAAAAGATGCTGCTTTGGGCCTTGGTTTTTTCTCTCGCTGGTGATACACTTCTTTTGTTTGTATTTAAAAACCCGGTTTACTTTATATTCGGGCTTATTGCTTTTTTAGTCGCACATATTTTTTACATTATTCTCTTCACAAAAGAATTAAAAATAGCCAATGGAAAAATGAATTTTAAGAAACCTGGAACAGTAATAATTGTTATTTATTTATTTGCACTTTTGGCACTACTGGTACCCTATCTTGGAGGATTAACCATCCCGGTAATTATATATGCTTTGGTTATTACTATCATGCTTTTTATTGCTTACTCTTTAAGTTTTTATTGGCCTAAACCATCATCCACTTTCCTTTTAACAGGAGCCGTCTCCTTTATAATTTCGGACAGTATCCTAGCGCTAAATAAATTTTATCATCCATTTTCTCTGGCATCATTTTTAATTATGGCCACATATTTATACGCTCAATTAGCGCTGGTACATAGTTGTGTTCTTAAAGGTCAATAAATTTTAATGGATTTTTTGGCACAGTTTTCCTGTCACATTTATTAAGATTATGGCAACCACTAAACAAAACAACTAATCCAAAGTAAACAGAAAACCACTCGATAAGACTAATACAAAAGGCCAAAAGTGAGGAACACTACTGGTAGCCGAAAAAATGAGGAATATGATTTTAAAGGTGACGACATCACACACAATAAGAAAGAGACTCGCAGAGATAAATAATTCACTAAAGAAATTTTTCAGGGAACAATTACAGTTCGCACATCACCACCAAAGCTTTGCAATTGATCTAACGCTTTATTGATTGCATCCGCATCCAATGGAATTGTGCGGGTAACAATTTGCGAAATATCCAGCATTTTAGTTTGAGCGAAGTTAATAAGCAACGGCAATTCATTAAGCCGGTGATCGTTTGAACCAATTAATTCAACTTCATTACCCAATAATTCTGAATAGGTATTCACTTCCAGCATCTTGTTGGAAAGCCCGACCAATACCACACGCCCCATTATACCCGCACATTCGATCGCTTGCTTTTGTGTTTCAGGTAATCCTATCATTTCAATTGCAACATTTACACCCTTATTTTGCGTTCTTTTTTTAATTTCTTTTACTACATCACATTTCTTTGCATTGACTGCGATGGCGCCATATTGTGTAGCAAGCTTTAATTTATCATCATTAATGTCTATAGCAAAAACTGTGAGCGCACCGAACGCTTTTGCAAGCTGAATGGCAGATTGACCCAAGCCGCCAGCGCCAAATATGGCCACTTTATCGCCCGGTTTAATTCTGCTTTTAAGCAATGCATGAAAAGCAGTTGCAGAGGCGCACATAAGAGTAGCGCCCTGCTCAAAAGGAATTTCATCCGGCAAATGAATAGCATTGCGTGCAGGAATTGCAATATATTCTGCGTAGCCGCCATTCGTCTGGTGGCCAATCATTTTCCCTGTTTCACAAAATTGATCATTGCCTGTGGTGCATTGGTAGCAATCTCCACAAGTAATATTATAATGCAAACAAACCCGATCTCCCGGTTTTACATTAGTAACCTCAGCGCCTATTTTATCAACCACACCAGAAACTTCGTGGCCTAAGGTGAGCGGAATAAAACCAACTGCAGAAACTCCCGAACGATAATGAACATCTGAATGGCAGATGCCTGCTGCCATTACTTTTACTAAAATATCCCTACCACCAATTTCAGGAATGGGTATTTCCTGCATTTGAAGGGGTTTGTTTATACCCATAAAACGTACTGCTCTCATTAATTTTTACATTTCGTTCTTAAAAATAGCTAAGTTAATTACTTCTGATCTTCAATATTGAATTTTCCTTGTCTCCACCCTATTCGCTTTTAACAGCTATCATAATAAAGTATTGGAGAATTAGGTTTTTAAATAAAAACGTATTTAACTGCCGGATTTTTTTAATCCAAAATAAAATATTTTTTTATAAAGACAACATTTTAAAACCTGCTAACGTTTCCTATTAGGTTAATGAAGTGAGGCACTTTGACCGGATATATTCAGCATTTGAAAATTGAATCCATTAACACAAATTTATCAGGAACCAATTTTTCTTCTTTGTCATAAAATAGTCTCAATAATAAGATATTAAAATTCTTTCATTATGGAAACAATCTATATCAGCCAGGAAATTTTAATCGTGCATAACAGCCGTTTTTTTTCCAAAGAATTAAATGAAAAAGAAAAATTTGCAGACAGCAAAAAATTTCCGCAAAATGAGCAAGTAGCCGACGCTTGCTGGAATGGTCTTTTGAAAGAGACATTGCCAGAAATATCAACAAACCTTCCATTGATTCGCATAAAAGAATACAACTCATTTTTAGAACTGAGGTTTGGCGATTACAATCAACACATACAAAGGGATGTAGTTTTAAATCCTTACATATTTCTGCAAGAGATCAGGCTGAATTAATCAAATTAAAATACCGGACATCTCATTGTGTGAGGCAAAGTTCTTTAAAGCCTGTTTCATTATTGCAATAATAACATCTCTCAGGATTTAAAATTAGATTAATTTCTTTCAAACAGATTCGCAAAAATACCTTCCCAAAAAAAACGTTGGTAGAAGATAAACTGAATAAAAAAGATTCGAAATTTTATTTATAACCCAATATTTTCAGCATACTGGCAGCGCTTTGTTCTTTAGCATAAACCCAATCTATCAATTTCCCGTTTTTATCATAATCCAAAACAATATATTTTGGAGAAGGAATAAGACAATGCTTTATTCCGCCGTACCCGCTTATCTGGTCCTGGTAGGCGCCTGTGTGAAAAAAGCCTACATATAAAGGTTCGCCACCATTAATTTTTGGCAAAAAGACTTCGTTAATGTGTTCCTCAGAATCATAATAATCATGACTATCACAGGTAATTCCCCCAAGCGTTACTCTTTGATATTCTTCGGTCCATTTATTAATAGGCAACATTAAAAACTTTTCGCCAATTCCCCATGTGTCGGGTAATGTAGTGATAAAAGAAGAATCAATCATATACCATGTTTCACGGTCATTCTGCATCTTTTCTCCTATTACACTGTAAATGTGCCCCATGCTTTCGCCCACTGTGTAGCTTCCAAACTCTGTAAAAATATTGGGCATCGGAACCTTTGTTTTTTTGCAGGCAACTTTTATATTCCTGACAATTTCGTTGATCATGAACTGATAATCATATTCAAATCCCAAAGAGTGTTTTATAGGGAA
>JBDTEK010000142.1:0-16292 GCA_039922575.1 Ginsengibacter sp. | reverse complement strand
GGGGGATTAATAAAGATAAATGTTGCATGGCGTTGGGATTGGTTCCCATTTACAACCATAGCTACCAAAGTAATTGCGAATACTTTATGGATTTTGAGAATGAAAGCATTGAGGTAAAAACAACAAGAGAAATAGAAAAAGGGGAGGAACTTACAATTAATTATAATGGTGATTGGGATGATGGAAAAAAGGTTTGGTTTGAAGTTGTTTAATTGGTAAAACATGTAAAATGGACAAAAGATGGAATGATTTAGCTTTAAAATTATTGATCTATTCCATGTTGGCTAAGAATAATAAACTAATAAGGTTGTTCTATTGATGTTAGCGATCCCTACAAAGGTTTAGGAAGATAGATTAAAACTTTTTCTAAGAATTTCTAAGAATTTCATTTCTAACAGTTTTTGCCTTTCCTCCCTTTAATATTTTTCCACTATGCAAAGAAAATAAGTGCAGCTTTTTCTTTAACCTTAGTAGAGAAATTTTACAATATTTTTTCCAACCTTATCCACGGTTTTGCCCCTTGTGGACTAAAACCTGTCCAATGGCAAATTTTATCGCCCGCTTAAATTGCGCGAATTGCATTACTGCTGATTTTAAGGATGTGTTTGAATGCCTGTTTTAGCTGTGAGGTATATTTCTTTTGGAATTCGATTCGCAAAATCGCACATCGTCTGGGGTAATCTAAAGCAAAGATTTTAGCTACAAAAAACTTAAATTTTCTATCAGCTTTTTCAAATCTGAACAATCAGTATTACATTTACGAAAAATTTAAAAACATGGAATTAATGAATAGGAATTCGAATATTTCAAACATCACTTATGCACCAACTGGTGAACAAGCTCATACAAGATCGTTTATCGCAAATGTGTTCTTATTGATGTTTATCGCACTGGGCGTTTCGGCTTTATTCGCATGGCAATTTTCTATAAATGATCAGTTGCTGGCTTACCTGATTTCACCAACCGGGCTCACTGGGTTAGGTAAAATAACTCTGTTTGCACCGTTGGGTTTTGTGCTGATAATGTCGTTCGGTTTTCAAAGGCTCTCATCTTCTGCGTTAATGGCGTTATTTATGGCTTACGCAATGATCAACGGAATCAGTTTCAGTTTTATATTGCTGGCATTTACGCCCGGCTCTGTTTTAGGTTGTTTTCTTTCCGCTTCTGCAATGTTTGGTGTAATGGCGTTTATGGGTTATACTACGAACCAGGATCTTACAAAATTCGGACGTATTTTGATGATGGGCGTTATAGGCGTTTTGATAGCGATGGTTATCAATTATTTCTTACACAGCAGCCAGTTGGATTATATCATCAGCATCATTGGAGTAATGGTTTTCACAGCGCTCACTGCTTATGATGTACAAAAATTAAAAAGAATTGGCGAAGGCCTGGAATATGGAGATGTATCTGCTAATGATACTAAAAAAATGTCTATTTTAGGCGCTTTAAATCTTTATCTTGATTTCATTAATATTTTCCTGTTTTTACTTCGTTTGTTTGGAAACAGAAGAGGATAAAATTAATAATGTTTTAAATAATAAAGGACGGTTTATACGAACCGTCTTTTTTGGTTTAATGAGGATGATCCGCGTTGGTGCTTTTTCAAATAACGGGTGAATACTTTGTTACTTCCATTTCCACACCTTGGTTCATTCTGTCATTTTCTTTAGTATAAATTCCTTTTACTACATTGCTGTCAATATAGTATTCTCCACAATTATTACCTATTTCTCCAGGGGTGTTTTTGATAAAAATGATTGCACCTTCCCTAACTATCGGAACATTGACAAAAGCTTGAGTGGTTGTTCCATTTTTACAAATTACACATCCCAAATTACACGATTTTGTTTAGCAAAATAGGAAAGAAAAAAAACTCGCACCCTAGTTATAGTATTATTTGAGATTAATAAATAGTTATTTTGCTAACAATTCTTACAAATTATTTTTAAATTTGCAGGATGTATAAAATAAAGAATTTTATTGAATGGCAGGTGTTTGGCGTTTGCTCGGCAATTGGTGAAAGAATGGGAATTGCCACTTCAGTGATAAGAAGATATTTTATCTATATCTCTTTTCTCACTTTGGGCTCGCCAATTATATTCTATCTTTTTCTGGCTTTTTGGATGAATGTGAAAAATTACATTAAAAATTCCCGCCGCAATCCATTGCGATATTTATGAAGAATTTGCGATGCACATCAACGATTACTAATTATCAATCGGCTGATAATAGATAGTTAGATAACATCCTATTCAATAAAACATTTATTAATTTCCATCAGCCTGGAACTGTCAAATTGAAATAAATAAAAAAACCTTTCCTGTTAGGGAAAGGTTTTTAAGAAATTCTTTTTTCAAAATTAGTGCACTGATATTTCCTTTGGCATTACTTTTACTTCTTCTTTTTTGGGCAAAGTTATTAGCAATAAACCATCCTCATACTTTGCATTAATACCTTCAGCATTTATCTTTTCATCCAAAGTAAATGACCTTTTAAACGATTGCATAATAAATTCTTTTTTAATAAATTGTTTTCCTTCTTCTTTATTTTCTTCTTTCTTTTCGAAGGAAACAGTAAGAATGTTCTTATCAATGGTAATCTTGAAATCTTCTTTTTTTCTTCCGGGAACATTAAATTCCACTTCATAATTATCATTTGTTTCGGAAATGTTTACCGGCGGAAAATTAATGCCATTATAAGTATTTTTCATTGGCAAATCGCTAAGCAGGTTGTCTAAAAAACTGTCTAAAGTTTTTAATGTTGGCTGATTGAATTTTAGTGTTGTCATTTTTTTTATTTTTTAAGTTTATTGAAAATTATATTTGTTTATGTCTGATCAAACAAAATACCAATCAAGAAATTACATATTTTTCAAGACTAAATGTCTTGAATGATAGGTTTATCCTGACAAAGTTTCCAGATTTATAACGTTTTTTACTGTTTTTTTAAACTATAAGTATTGTAAATTTGCGTTCTAAAAAAACATTAATTATGTATCCAGAACAAATAGTAATTCCTATGAAGGAAGAATTAACTGAAAAAGGATTTTCAGATTTAAAAACTCCGGAGGAAGTGGAGCAGGCTTTATCACAAAAAGGTACTACACTACTTGTTATTAATTCCGTTTGTGGTTGTTCTGCAGGAACAGCGCGCCCCGGTACTTTGCTGGCTGTTGAAACAAGCGATAAAAAGCCAAGTCATTTAGCTACCAGCTTTGCAGGTTTCGATATGGAAGCAGTAAGCAAGGTTCGCGAGCATTTGATGCCTTATCCTCCATCTTCTCCATCTATTGCATTATTTAAAGATGGAAAATTGGTTCATTTTCTTGAAAGACATAATATCGAAGGAAATTCCGCAGAAATGATTTCAAATAATTTGACTGCAGCCTTCCAGGAATATTGCTGATTTTTCCCAAAAAATTAAAAAAACCTTCTACATTTATGAAGGTTTTTTATTTTTAATATTCCCCAATAACAGAAAAGAAATGTTTTTCAACTAAACATCTGCTATGTATCCAAATTTGTATTATGCTATTAAAGATTGGTTTGGCTGGGAGGTGAATGCTTTTAAAATCTTTTATACATTCGGAATTTTCGTAGCGCTGGCGTTTATTATATCTGCATGGGTATTGACGCTTGAATTAAAGAGAAAGGAAAAACAAGGTCTTTTATTACCCCGCGAAGAAAGCATAACAACCGGTGAATCAGCTACTCTTTTTTCTCTTTTAATCAATGGATTGGTGGGCTTTGTATTTGGGTATAAGCTAATCGGAGCCTTTATAGCAAGCCGTCACGCCGGAGTAGATTTACAGGAATATATCTTTTCTTCATCAGGAAGTTGGGCAGGTGGTTTAATTATTGGAGCCGTTTTGGCTTTTTTAAAATACCGTGAAAAGAGTAAACAAAAACTGGCTAAACCTGAAAAGAGGATCATTAGAATTTGGCCCCATGACAGAGTTGGAGACATCGTTATTTTTGCTTTGGTATTTGGAATTATCGGCGCTAAGCTTTTTGATAATTTTGAAAATTGGGATAGGTTTATTCAGAATCCGATAGGCAATTTGCTTTCTCCCAGCGGCCTTACCTTTTATGGTGGTCTTATATGTGCCACCATTGCTATTTTGATTTATGCACGCAAAAAAGGAATTAATTTACTTCATTTAACTGATGCTGCTGCCCCTGCATTAATGATCGCTTATGCAATTGGTAGAATGGGCTGCCAGGTAGCAGGAGATGGTGATTGGGGAATTTACAACAGCGCTTATATCAGCGATGTTCCTGGGCATTCCGTACCCGCCACTCCTCAAATGTTTCAACAAAAATTAAAAGAGAATTCAACTTATTTCTTGAATGGGTCGGTTGCCGATTCCGCAGGAACCTATATAATGGTCACAGACCGCCATTCAGAAACATTGGATGAAGTTCCACATAAAAGCTTTAAGGGACCTTCATTTTTACCTACCTGGATGTTTGCATATACTTTTCCGCATAATGTAAATGAGGATGGTATTCTTTTGCCGGATTGTGATGGAAAATATTGCCGTGCTCTTCCACAACCAGTATTTCCCACATCATTTTACGAAATCATCACCTGTGGGTTTCTTTTTTTAATTCTGTGGTTTTCAAGAAAGAAAATTGGAGCTCCAGGCGTTATGTTTTGTCTTTACCTTATTTTAAATGGAATTGAAAGATTTTTGGTGGAAACCATTAGGGTAAATACTACTTATTCTATTTTTGGATTGCGACCTACTCAGGCTGAACTTATTTCTTTCCTTTTGGTAATCACAGGTATTGCCGGAATCATCTATTTTACAAAGCGAAATAAGTTAATTAAAAGGCATTCAGTATGACTTTCTACTAAAAAAACGCCATGAAAGATTCACAAAGATTAATACAAATTGTCATACTCTGGCTCAGGTAAATTATTGAGTTTTACCAGTTGATATCTCGCAAACAGTCACCCTTAAGCGGGCTCCCGTTGTGTTGACTGCTTATTGCCGCATATAATCCATTGGTTATTAATTTTTTAGGTGCCTTATATAAAATTGAGCCAATCCCGGAATTATTTTCTCTCTCTGTAACCTTTTTATCGCATCATCCGTTTGAATAAAATTGTTGCCATTTATACAGAATAATTTGCCTTTCATGTATAGCTCACTACTATGCAAAGCATAGTATTTAGTTTTGTGCTGTAATATTTCAAACATAGTAATTTAAATAAAATGAAAAAGTTAACATTATTAATTGCATTTGGTGCTATTTTCTGCGTTTCAGTTTTTGCCAAAACACCCAATGGTAGTATAAAAGGAAGAGTTGCGGATGGAGGAAGACAGGAAATCATTGACGCCGCTACCGTATCTCTTTTTGCTGCTAAAGATTCTTCTTTAATAAAAGTAAATCTCACAGATAAAAAAGGGAATTTTGTTTTTGACAAAATTCCATTTGGTAAATATTTTTTACTCGCTACCTCTGCCGGTCATTATAAGACCTATTCTTCTGTGATAGAGGTAAAAAGTGAAGCAACAGTTGATGTAGGAGAATTACAATTGAAAGAAGAGGCAAAATCATTAAAAGAAATAACCGTGATAGCAAAAAGGCCTTTTATTGAAAGAAAAATTGATCGCACAATTGTTAATGTGGATCAATCTATTACCAATGCAGGAACTACTGCTCTGGAAGTGCTTGAAAAGTCGCCTGGAGTAACTGTTGATAAAGACGGGAATGTGAGCCTCAAAGGTAAACAGGGAGTTGTGATTATGATGGATGGCAGGCCTACCTATTTATCGGGCCAGGAACTGGCCAATCTTCTAAAAAATATGCCTTCATCAGGTATAGATCAAATTGAAATAATGACCAATCCATCGGCGAAATTTGATGCAGCCGGAAATTCGGGAGTCATTAACATTAAAACTAAAAAGAATAAAATGAAAGGAATGAATGGAAGCGTTACTGCATCAGTTCTCCAATCGAATTATACAAAAACAAACAATAGTTTCAATATAAATTACCGTTCCGGAAAAGTAAACCTTTTTGGAAATTATAGTTATTCTCTTTGGCAGGGCGATCAAAGCAACCATTTTCTTAGAAATTTCAGAAATACAAATACCAAAAAAATTGAGACGATTTTTGACCAGGTAAATAAATCAAAATATAATTCGCAGGAGCATAATTTAAAGGCAGGAATGGATTTTTATGCCAATAAAAAAACCACGCTTGGAGTAGTACTTTCAGGATATATAAACCCAAATAAAAATACAAGCGTTAACCGTACCAATCTCAATGATTCAGATAACAAAATTGATTCTATCGCCCTTTCTGATAATGTAAATAACCAGCGATCAAACAACTTTGCCACCAATCTTAATCTTCGCCATATTTTTGATTCTACCGGAAAAGAGTTTACAATAGATGTTGATTATCTTACCTATTTTCAAACCTCTGATCAAACTCTTGTAAGTAATTATTTAAATCCTGATCTTTCTATAAACCGGCCGCCTGATGAATTAAAAGGAGATCTTCCTTCCAAAGTGAATATTTATTCAGCAAAAAGTGATTTTACCTTTCCTCTTAAGAACGCATCAAAAATAGAAGCCGGTGTGAAAAGCAGTTATGTTACTACGGATAATGATGCATTATATCAAAATAGAACTTCTTCAGGTTATGTAGTAGATAATGGAAAAACCAATCATTTTATTTATAAAGAAAACATTAATGCCGCGTATATTAATTTCAGTAAACAAATAAAAAAATGGGGAATACAAACAGGATTGCGCGCGGAAAATACTAATTCTGAAGGCCATCAGTTAGGAAATTCTGCCAATAAAGATTCATTGTTCGTCAAAAATTATATCAATCTTTTCCCAACGGTGTATGTTAGTTATGAGGCTAACAAGAAAAATACGTTTTCTGTAAATTACGGACGAAGGATTGATCGTCCGGATTACCAGGATTTGAACCCCTTTTATTATTTTCTGGATGAATATACTTACCAGGTAGGCAATACTTTATTGCAACCACAGTTTTCAGATAATTTCGAATTATCGCATACATATAATGGTTTCCTGAGTACCACACTCAATTACAGTGAAACTCATAATGCCTTTTCTGATGTAATAAAGCAAATAACCAGTGAAAGAAAGACCTTTCAAACCAAAGAAAATATCGCCACAAAAACCAATTATGGCATTGCAGTAAGCGCGAATGTGCCGGTAACTAAATTTTGGAACAGTAATATTTATACCAACGTTTCAAGTACGTCTTATAAAGGAGAACTGAGTGGTGGAATATTGAATGTGCAAGCAACTACTTTTATGGCAAATATGAACAACCAGTTGAAATTTAAAAAAGGATGGAGTGCCGAGTTAAGCGGCTTTTACAGGTCAAAAGGAATTGAGAGCCAGATCGTAATTAATCCTTTGTGGAGAATGGATGCAGGTGTGCAAAAACAAATTTTGAAAAATAAAGGAAGCTTGAAATTAAGTGTGCGGGATATTTTTAACTCACAAAATTTTTCAGGATATGTGAATTACCAGGATATTGATCTGAAAATAAAAAATACAAGAATAAACAGAACCGTTTCGCTCACTTTTTCTTACAGATTTGGTAAGCCAATAAAAAATCAGCAACAAAGAAAAACAGGTGGAGCATCCGAAGAACAAAGCAGGATAAAAACTTCATCGAATTAATTAAACAATTCCAACGGGGCGCCTCTCGCGGGCGCTCTTTTTTTTTGAGTTACCAGAAACCAAATTAGAAGATTTTCCTGGTTTGATGCCTCCTCCATGCAAAACCAGGAAGGTCTTATCCACCGATTGCCACCATCAATTCAAAACCAATTAATCGTTTCTTAATTCAATTTATTCATTACTTTATTCCATGCTGCTTTGGTCTGTTGATAAGCAGCATAATGCTTTTTCACATTATTATGATAGTGCGATAGCTCTGTGAGTATCTGTTTAAAATGGTCATTCTTAAAATAGAGGCACAATTTTGGAATGGTCATTTCGAGATTACGCTGCATGTCTTTGATTATTTCGTTGTAGTTATCCGGTTTCGTTATATAGATCATCAATGGTTTATAACGAATCCACCCGATGGTGGCGGCAATAAAACGTTTAATTATTATCGGTGAGTTACTGTCAACCGGTTGTAATTCGGTAGGCAAAATTCCGTTTAAAATATTTTTGTAATTCAAAAATCCATCGTGAAAAGTATAACACGGGATTTTTAAAACTTTCATGTCAGACAATGAAGTGCTAAGGAAAGTATCTTCTCCCCGTGCTCCCGGCGGGTTATAAAAGGGAGGAAGCCGGCTTATATTTTTCAAATTAAAACAAAGGTTGGCTCCCGAAATAAATTTCATTCCCTCCATCTCTTTTACTTCCCTTATTTCAGATTGGTTTATAATGTCTGCATTAGCATAAGTAACTCCTTTATTTAAAATGATATTATTTTTAACCACATCCCATGAAACAATTTCGTTACTGATAGCTTCAATAAATAACCGAAAATCATTTTCGGTTAAAATTTCATTGAAATGCAGAAAAGGAATAGGGGAGATGTATCCGCAATGGTGGCCATGTGTAATATCTGCCTCTGCGCTATATTTTAAATGCGTACCTACCACACTTTGTCCCATCCATACTAATTTTCCGGATTCATTTTTCATTGTGGCTACAGGATATTCATCATCATCCAAAAAAATTAACCTGTCCATTTTATTTTTTTTGGCAAAATAAACCACTGCATTTCTCTTCCTGGCGTATCCTTCACCAAACAATAATTCCGATTCATCCTCGGTTACCACACCGGTATCTTGTAAATTTTTCCGTTCATTTATAAGAGTATTTTTTCCATAAAAATTAATAGAATGCACCATCGCCGCCAGCTCCGGATCGATATTTTTGTAGTCATGAATTTCTGTTTTTGTATATTTTAAATCGTAAGCTACAAACAGATGAAGCCTGATATCCTTATTTTCAAATAATCCGTGCTCTATCCAATTGTTTATATATGAAGTAAGTACATTTTGAAAATGTTTTCTTCCGGTTACAAAACCGATGCCTATATCTAATGTCATA
The DNA here is from genome assembly GCA_039922575.1 of Ginsengibacter sp. Lineage (GTDB taxonomy): Bacteria > Bacteroidota > Bacteroidia > Chitinophagales > Chitinophagaceae > Ginsengibacter. Next base: position 7,210 of record JBDTEK010000142.1, on the reverse strand, counting down.
ATAATTCTATTGAGTGCAATTTACTGATGCCCTCACGAAAATTTGAAGAAATGCTTAACGAAAGTTCAAAGTACTTTTTTTGGCGGCCATTTTTTATCTTTACAAACCTTCACATTTAAAAATTTAAATTATGCCATCATTTGACCTGGTTAGCAAAGTAGATATTCAAACCTTAGATAACGCGATCAACACGGTAGAAAAAGAAATTAAAAATCGATTTGATTTTAAAGGAAACCATGTGGTAATTGAACTCAATAAGAAAGAATTCAAATTAAATCTTGAAGCAGACAGTGAAATGAAACTAACGCAAATGATTGATGTGTTAATAAGCAAAAGCATAAAACAAGGATTGGCTGCAGAAATTTATGATTTGAAAAAAGAACCTTATCAAAGTGGTAAAGTAGTGAAGAAAGAAATACCCGTAAGAAACGGAATAAGCCAGGAGGATGCAAAAAAAATAGTGAAATTAATTAAAGATGAAAAATTCAAAGTTCAGGCCGCCATTATGGATGATATAGTAAGAATAACTTCCAAAAAAATTGATGATCTTCAGCAGGTAATACAGGCATCAAAAAGCTGGGACCTTGGGTTGGCTTTGCAATACGTTAATATGAAATAGTAGGAATTTCAGTTGTGAATAAGGATTTTAAAATTTTTAAAAGCCAATTAATAGAGTTTTGATGACAGAACATGCGCTTTTTGGTAGATAGCAATTTCGTTTTGTCAATATTTTTTATTTCCTTACCTTCGCACACTCAAAAATTACATGGAGACTTAAATAAGGCAGCCATGTGTAAAACAAATTATATGAAAAAAGATATTCATCCATCAAATTACAGGTTTGTAGTTTTTCGCGATACAAGTAACGGGAGCATGTTTCTCAGCCGTTCTACAGCATCTTCAAAAGAAATGGTAAAATGGGAAGACGGTAAGGAATATCCGGTTATAAAACTGGAAATCTCAAATACTTCTCATCCTTTTTATACAGGTAAAAATATGTTGGTAGATACTGCAGGCCGTATTGATAAGTTCAAGAAGCGGTATGCAAAGAAGAAATAATAAAAATTTTTAAGTTTGATTTTTTTGTCCCCCTTTATTGGGGGATTTTTAGTAATAGCAGATAAGAGTTTTCTTCAGCTTTTTCTTTGACTTGATAATAATATCTTGTTTCTATTTTTCTGTTACAATTTTGTAGTTTTAGCAAATGACTATTTTGCTGGATGATATTGTGTATAATAATTCTCTTTTCCCTTTTGGTGAAGTTCATTCAATTGCCCACATCAGAATCGGGATACTAACAATATTTGAAAAGTGGAACTTTTATTTCCCCGAACAGGTATTGATAGCATCCGAAACTGATGAAGAGAAGTTGAACGATTCATCTTTCATCCATTTTCCTGCGAATGTGATTCCTTCACATCGTTTTTTAAAAGATTTATTTTTAAAAAAGGAAAAAAATTATTTCTCTCCTGATTGCAAACACATTGAATACTCCTGGCAACTATTTGAATATAATGATTGGGCTATCAGGCAGGATTTTGAAATGGTTACTGTGGGAAGATTGTCTCAAAAAATGGCGCCAGGCAATCAAACCATTTACCCTGAGAATATATTTATAGAGCCAGGAGCTAAAATAAGTTTATCTATTTTAAATGCTGAAAAAGGACCCATTTATATTGGGAAAAATGTAGAAATAATGGAAGGTTCTTTGCTTCGTGGACCAATATCTATTGGCGAAGGCAGCGCTTTGAAAATGGGGACTAAAATATATGGAGCTACTACTATCGGCCCGTTTTGTCTTGTAGGTGGTGAGATAAAAAATTCTATTTTAATGGGCTTTTCCAATAAAGCTCATGACGGTTATCTTGGCGATTCTGTATTAGGGCAATGGTGCAATCTGGGTGCTGGCACCAGCAATTCCAATTTAAAAAATAATGCTTCCAATATTAAAATGTGGAGTAAAAAAAATAATGATTTTATCAGCGCCGGAAAAAAATGTGGTTTGTTAATGGGAGATTATAGCAGGAGCGCCATCAATACTTCTTTCAATACAGGAACTACAGTTGGTATATGTTGTAGTATTTTTGGCAATTCCTTTCCTCCAAAATTTATTGATAATTACAGTTGGGGAAACGAAAGATATGATTTTAAAAAAGCCATTATAGATATTAATAACTGGAAACAACTGAAGGGGCACGAAATAACTGAATCAGAAATTCAATCATTAAAAAAGAAATATCAATAAAAAGAAAAAAATTATGAGAAAACAAATTGCCGCTGCAAACTGGAAAATGAATCTGACACTGGCTCAGGCCAATGAGTTGTTAGATGAAATAATCAGTAAAAGAATATCAATTTCAAAAGATCAGGAAGTGGTATTTGGGGTGCCATTTCCTTATTTACTTTTGTCAAAAGAAAAAGTAAAACACCTGCAAGGATATTTTATTTCTGCTCAAAATTGTTATACTCATATTTCCGGAGCTTACACAGGCGAAGTGAGTGCGGGAATGTTGGCCTCCTGTGCAATAGAGTATGTAATTATTGGCCATAGTGAACGTAGGGATTATTTTTCTGAAGACAACAGAATGCTGGCGCAAAAAGTAGATATTGCTCTCAGTAACGAATTGAAACCTATATTTTGTTGCGGAGAATCTCTTAAGGTTAGAGAAGATGGAACCCAAAATGAATTTGTAGAAAAGCAACTTGCTACAAGTTTGTTTCACTTAAAACCTTCTCAAATCCAAAATTTTGTGGTTGCCTATGAACCAATATGGGCGATAGGTACAGGCAAAACCGCCACTTCTGACCAAGCCCAGGAAATGCATGCACATATACGAAATGTATTTTCCAAAAAATATGGTACTGCAGTTTCTGATACTATTTCGATATTGTATGGTGGAAGTGTAAAAGCGAATAACGCTAAAGAGATATTCAGCAAACCAGATGTGGATGGTGGACTTATAGGCGGAGCATCCTTAAACGCTTCTGAGTTTGAAGTAATCATCAGGAGTTTGAAATAAAAATAATCATGGAATTGTAAAAATGTGTCTTTCGATGGCTATTAACAATTAATTGTTGTGATAAGAACTTGCAAACATTTAATTTGGATCTCAAATTAAAAATTAATAAAATGAAAAAATTTATTATCTCCGCATTATTATTGGCCGGTACATTTGGTTTTGTAAATGCACAGGCAGTGAAAAAAACTCATCCGCAAAAAAGTGTTGTAGCCACCACACAAAGCAAAACGGTAACTAAAACTTCTACCCAGGCGCCGGTAGTGAAGATGAAGCCGGTAAAATCTTCATCAGCGGTTACAAAATCTTCCGTAAGTTCTACTTCTTCTGTTGCGCATTTAAAAAGTAATGGCACTCCGGATAAAAGATTTAAGGAAAACAAAAGTGTAACGACTACGACAAAAGGCCCATTGAAAAAAAATGGCACAGCAGATATGAGGTATAAGGCAAATAAAAAATAAGTTCAGACTCGGATTTGTTAACCAGATAAAAAAAATAGTTCAGTTTTAATTTGGTTAAGCCTCGTATTCTACGGGGCTTTTTTCATGATTTTAAATCTTTATGATATGACCAGATTTTTATTAAACTTTGAATAAGACGGCAACAGATAAGAAATCATCATAAAATTAAGCAGGGCAGGTTATTTTTATTTTTTTTTTTGAAATAATATTACTCCTTCCCACCAAATTTCACTTCTGCGTCATCAAACGAATTTAATTTATCGAGATGCAAAAGTGTTTTGTTGCCCTCATTACTTTTATGATACATTGGTTTAAATTTTGCACCTACTATTATTTCACTTAAGGTGTAGGAAGTGCGGCTAATAACCGTGTTTGAAAACATATCATCAAACGCTTTCAAGATTACAATGATTTCACCTTTTGAATTTTTAAAATCTTCTTCTGAAAAATTATAAAACGGGCTGCTATCAATAACGGGATGCACAATTGTCCAACTTAAGGCGAGTGAATTAATCATATGATATTCCAGGGATAATGGATAAAATTTATTGACTTTTCTACCATTTTCCTCTAACTCCAATCCAAGTGTTACTTTGACTTCAGCGTCGGTTAAACTTGTATTTTTGAAAGGCGCCACCCTAAACATGATCGCATTTTTATTTTGAAAGGGTGCCAGCAGGGCGTTATCGCTGAAACGTAAATACGCCCTTGGCCGGGAAAATCGCCCATATAATAAACCGGTAACGACCGCAAGACTTAATAAGCCCAAAAAAGCTTCAATGGCGCATAGCGAGTTTACAAAAAGATTTGTTGGGTTTATTCGCCCATAACCGCCTATAGTAAAAGATTGGGAACTGAAAAAAAAGGCCTCCCAAAAGTTTTTAATTGAAGACCCTGTGGGAATACCTCCATATTCCTGAATTCCAATTATATAGTAAATGGAACCAAAAATAATATTGATTGCAATGTAAAAAGCAACGATTGAAAGAAAAAATTTCCATCGGGGCATCGCCAGCAAAATATGATAGAAGCTTATTCTTTCAAAATAACCAACACCTTTTTTTTCAACGTTTGGTAATCCTTTTTTATTAATATACCTCCCGCCATAGTCGGATGAATTAGTTCCGAAACCGGTATTGATCTCTGTTTTTGCTTTAGGATTTATTTTATGATTTCTAAACATTTTATTTTATAAAAATAGTTTTAAATAACTTTTAAAAAATGGCGCTTGGTTCTATATCTGAAAGCAATAGCAAGTCATCCTATTTCGCATTAATATAGTATATCAAAAATAAAGAAAATGTAATTTCTCCGCAATCCCACAATTATCGGCATCTTGCCAACATCATTTCTGCAGATAAATTTCGATTATCTTTATTTAAAAGCGTCTCTTAAAGAGTAAATTCTTAGGGTTAATCCATAAATTATTGTCGTTTGGCCAATAATTTACAATAATTAAAGCGACAAAAATCAGTATTGAAATACGATTCTTTTATAAAAGAAAGTTTTGAAAAATGGCAAGCCTGTAGTAGGTGAAACTGCTTATAATTAAGAAATTAAATGGCTGCCGAATAGTTACCTTTGCACGATTTTTAAATTATTTTCCGGAAAATGAACAACATCAGAAATTTTTGTATAATAGCACATATTGACCATGGTAAAAGTACATTGGCCGACCGGTTACTTGAGTTTACGCACACTGTGAGTGATCGCGATATGCACGCGCAGGTTTTGGATAATATGGACCTGGAACGTGAGAAAGGAATTACCATAAAAAGCCATGCTATCCAGATTAATTACAAGTTTGAAAATGTTGAATATGTATTGAATTTAATTGACACTCCAGGTCATGTGGACTTTAGCTATGAAGTGAGCCGCGCACTGGCGGCTTGTGAAGGAGCTTTGTTGCTGGTGGATGCCACCCAGGGAATTCAGGCACAAACAATTTCCAATTTGTATTTAGCAATTGATAATAATCTGGAAATAATTCCGGTGATCAATAAAATAGATATGGATGGCGCTATGATAGGTGAAGTGGAAGATCAGATAATAGAATTAATTGGTTGCAAACCAGAAGATATTTTGCACGCCAGCGCTAAAACCGGCATTGGCATTGAGGAAATATTAACAGCTATTATTAAAAAAATTCCGGCACCTAACGGCGACATAAATGCTCCACTCCAGGCGTTAATATTTGATAGTGTTTTCAATAGTTTTCGTGGAATTATGGTTTATTATCGCATTTTTAATGGTATTTTAAAAAAAGGAGATAAAATTAAATTTTCAAATACGGGAAAAGAATATGTTGCTGATGAAGTGGGTATTTTAAAAATTGGAATGGTGCCTAAACCGGAAGTTCGGGCAGGCGATGTGGGTTATGTAATTACGGGAATTAAGAATGCGAAAGAAGTAAAAGTTGGTGATACGATAACACTAACTAACGATCCTTTTACTGAATCTATTAAAGGTTTTGAGGAAGTAAAACCGATGGTTTTTGCAGGAATTTTCCCCATAAATACTGAAGAATTTGAAGAACTGAGAGATTGTATGGAAAAGCTTCAATTGAATGATGCATCACTCACTTTTGAATTGGAAACTTCACAGGCATTAGGATTTGGTTTTCGCTGCGGATTTCTTGGAATGTTGCATATGGAAATAATTCAGGAAAGGCTAGAAAGGGAATTCAATCAAACTGTAATAACTACTGTACCTAACGTAAGTTTTTTTGCGTACACTACAAAAGGTGAAAAAATAGCTGTTAATAATCCTGCTCAAATGCCCGACCCAAGTAGGATTGAAAAAATTACGGAGCCCTTTATACAAGCACAGATTATAACCAAGCCCGATTATATTGGAAATATTATGACGCTTTGCATTGGCAAAAGAGGCATGCTCATTAACCAGGGATATTTAACTCCTACACGTGTAGAACTTAGTTTTGAAATGCCTCTTACGGAAATAGTTTTTGACTTTTACGACAGGCTTAAAAGTGTTACCAGAGGCTATGCTTCTTTCGATTATCATCCTATCGGTTACCGCGAAAGTGATATCGTAAAAATGGATATTTTATTAAATGGTGAAAAAGTGGATGCATTAAGCTCATTGATCCACCGAATAAGATCACAGGATTTCGGAAGAAAACTTTGTGAAAAATTGAAAGAATTAGTACCCCGCCAACAATTTCAAATTGCCATTCAGGCTGCCATTGGCGCTAAAATTATTTCGCGTGAAAACATAAGCGCCATTAGAAAAGATGTAACTGCAAAATGCTATGGAGGTGATATCAGCAGAAAAAGGAAATTACTAGAAAAGCAAAAGGAAGGAAAAAAGAGAATGAAACAGATCGGGAATGTAGAAGTGCCGCAGGAAGCATTTTTGGCTGTATTGAAATTGGATGAATAAATAAAATGAAGTACTTTTTGCAAAAAAATCAATTATGCCTTCCATTGCTTTAAATAAAGAAATGAACATTGAGGTGAAGGTTCGCCTCATTACCAAGGGAAATGACGAGCCAATAACCGGGAGTGATTATTCTGTAAGGCTTTATGATAAAGATGTGTTCAACGATGACTTTCTTGGGCAAAGTGCTACTGACGAAGAAGGTGTTGCTAAATTCCTTTTTTCACAAAAAGACTTTGCTAAGCCTGCCGGTTTAGATGTAAAACCCGATTTTTATTTTGTGGTTTACAAAAATAACACTGAAATTTTCAAAAGTAAAGTAATGTCAAACCT
>JBDTEK010000141.1:0-24130 GCA_039922575.1 Ginsengibacter sp. | reverse complement strand
CTCACAGCTCATTTAAATACAAATTTACAACCTTTAGAATCGGATTGATTAATTTTGCGATAAATTATAGAAATGTCAACATTTGAAACCATTATTGTTATAGTTCTCCTTGTAATACTTTTATCTGTGATATGGTTACTGACTGATTTTTCTACTTTGAAAAGAGAATTACAGGAAACAAAAAAAAGCACTGACCCTGATACGCTAAAACTCAGGTTGCAGGCCTACGAAAGAATTACTTTGGTAGCTGAGAGAATCGGGCTTCAAAATGTATTATCAAGGGTTTCTTCGGATGGCCTTACCTCGCGACAAATGCAAGCGGCATTGATCGAATCTATAAAACACGAGTATGATTACAATATAAGTCAGCAGATATATGTTTCTCCCGAAGTCTGGAAGGCAATTAATAATCTGAAAGAACAAAATATTTACATTATCAATCAATTGGCATCTACTTTACCTCAGCAGGCCACCGCAATAGATCTTAATAAACAAATCATTGATTTTGTTATTAATAATCACAAAGCAACCCTTCATTCTATTGTATTAGATGCTATTAATTTTGAGGCGAAAAAGCTGATGTGAAAACATTGATTTAAGGACTCAATATGAAAAAAATAATTACGGATTCCGGTATAGAAATAAAGAAGGTTTATACTCCCGAAGATGTTGAGGTAAACCATGACGGGGAATTGCCTGGCAAATATCCTTTTACCCGCGGGGTAAAAGAAGATATGTATCGCGGCAAATTATGGACCATGCGGCAGTATGCAGGCTTCAGCACAGCCGAAGAAAGCAACCGCCGCTATCATTACCTGCTTTCACAGGGTGTAAGCGGCTTAAGTGTAGCTTTTGATCTTCCTACACAGATAGGGTACGATAGTGATCACAAGCTTTCCGAAGGGGAAGTTGGGAAAGTGGGAGTGGCCATTGATTCTATTGAAGATATGGAAGCCTTATTTAAGGGGATTCAGCTTAAGGATATTTCCACTTCAATGACTATAAATGCAACCGGGTTTATTTTACTTGCATTATATGTAGCGCTTGCTAAAAAACAGGGCGCAGATCTTTCAAAGTTACAAGGCACCATTCAAAATGATATTTTAAAAGAATATGCTGCCAGGGGAACTTATATTTATCCGCCGAAAGCTTCTATGCGTATCATTACCGATATATTTGAATGGTGCAGCAAAGAACTTCCTAAATGGAATACCATTTCTATTTCGGGATATCACATTCGCGAGGCAGGAAGTACTGCAGTGCAGGAAATTGCTTTTACACTATCCAACGGTAAGGCTTATGTACAGGCTGCGTTAAAAAAGGATTTGAATATCGATGTTTTTGGAAAACGGCTTTCGTTCTTTTTTAATTCTCATAATAATCTTTTTGAAGAGGTAGCTAAATTCCGCGCTGTTCGCAGAATGTGGGCGAAGATAATGAAGGACTTTGGCGCCACAGATCAAAAGGCGATGATGTTGCGATTTCATGCCCAGACGGGAGGTAGCACGCTTACTGCCCATCAGCCATTAAATAATATAAGCAGGGTAACCATACAAACCCTTGCCGCAGTGCTTGGAGGCACTCAAAGCTTGCATACTAATGGGTATGATGAGGCGCTTAATCTGCCTACCGAAGAAGCTGCCGGAACAGCGTTGAGAACCCAACAAATAGTGGCTTTTGAAAGTGGAATAGCTGATACTGCCGACCCTTTGGCTGGAAGCTATTTTGTAGAACAATTAACTGGTGAAATAGAAAAAGCGGCCTGGGAACTAATAGCGAAAGTAGATGCACTTGGTGGCAGTGTAAATGCGATAGAGCAAGGTTTTATGCAGAATGAAATAGCCGCGAGCGCCTATGAATATCAGAAAAAAATAGAAAGTGGCGAGAAAATAATTGTAGGTATCAATGCATTTACTTCCAGCCAGGAAGTAGCGCTTCCTTCTTTTAGTATTGATGATAGTATCAGAGAAGTTCAGATTCATAAAATAAAAATCCTAAAAGAAAAAAGAAATGCTGAAAAAGTAGTTGAATGTTTAAATAAAATTAAAGAGCATGCAACGAAAGACGAGAATTTAATGCCTATAGTAATTGAGGCCGTTGAAAATTTTTGTACGCTTGGAGAAATTTCCGACATACTCAGATCTGTCTTCGGAGAATATAAATGACCACCTAAAGAAAATTTATGAAATTTATTTTACTCTTTTCTTTTTTACTGGCAGCTTTTTATACAAATGCTCAAAAGTATGTTTTGTTAGATAAAAGAATTGCCCAGCCTGTAACCTATAGCAATACAATTACATCTGCCGATAGATTCAATGGCCTTTTTCCGGTAGAAAAAAACTCGATGAAGCAATTTGTGAATGCATTGGAAGAGATCGCGAAAATGTTATCCGTGAGCGGAACAATGCCAAAACCGAAAAATTATCAAATAGGGTGTGCCAAATTTACGGGTCATATTGTGCAGCTTGGCACTGGAGAAAGGCTTGATTATGTGATTACTTCTACCTGCGATAATATAAAAATCTCTATGCATCTCAGCGATGCAAAGCTCAGGAATGCCAGCAATGCGTATTTTATCAATACCTGGATCAGCTATATAAAGAGCGCTGGGAAATAATGGATTTTAAAAATTAGGGCCGCTATAGAATGATCGGGTACGGTTAATTTTCAAATCGCGCAGAATCGGCGATTTAGGGCTTATATTAATACTGAAAAACCTGTAATTTCCTATCGGAGACATATTTATTGACATTTGCCAACAATGCAGATCTCTTGAAATGGAAAGAGAAAGGGGATTTAGCTGGCCCAGCGTCACATTATAATAACCGTTTATTCCTATCTGCCATTTCGGAGTCAGGTTTAAAGTTCCTCCAAAGTTGATATTTTGTGAAAAAATGCTTTTGAACCCCTGGCCGATCACAAAGTTTTTTGAAATAGATAAAGCATACGAAAAATTGACCGACCATGGAATATTGAAATCGGCGAATTCTCCCGGATTGTTTCTAATATAAGCCATCTCATTATTCATTTCGTCCTGGCTGTAATCCCTGTTTAGTGGAACATCATTTGTTTTCAATCCGGCTCCTTCCCCTGTTTTTTTGTTTCCTCCGGTAAACTGGCTGGACAACGAAAGGCTTGCACTGGTTAATCTTCCCAGGGAGATAGGGTGGTATTTCCAAATAAGCGTATTAATTCTTCTGCCGGAATCGTTTACCTCATAGGGATCCAGATTCGCATAAGCAGTTACGCTTACTTTATTAAACAAGTTGGTAGATGCATTGACACTAAAAGTTGAAAATTTTAAGGAATCAGCGAAGAAATTGTAGCTGCCCTGAAAGCTTAAAGCATCTAATATAGGTACTTTCTTCAAAGCATTTTCACCGGTATCTTTTCTGTTGCGCACTTTCATGCTGATGTTATTCTCCAATCCGAAGTTGAGGCCACCAAATGTACCGGTGCCATAAGGTCCATAAATGTTATAAGTATTTTCAAAATAAGAATACTGCTGTTTTCTTCCCGTAGTGTCAACTACTGTGTAATAGTAATTATTCTTATTGAAATCCGGCCGGTAGCTGATACCTATTGTCGGCCGCATTTCATGTCGTATTGCCTGAATTTTTGCATCCTTGTTCGTAGCAGCTATCATTCCAAATATTCTGGTAGAAAGATTGAGACTGAATGACATCTGCCTCGCTGTAAAAAATCCACTTTGAATTCTTGTAAGCAGGGTATCTTTTGTAGCATCCCAATAATGGGTAGATTTTTTTTGAAACCAGGTTTCATCGTAACTAACGCCGGGTGATACCTGGAAAATACCCATTTGCGGTAGCGATAAACTAATAGGTACTGAATGGTGAGCGCCCCATTGAAGTGTATCTCTTATTTGCTGAAAAATACTTTTATTTTTTACAGTATCGTAAAATGAAAACCGGCTTAGCGCAGTACCATTATATCCTATACCAATATTTTCATACCATTTTGGCGTTCCTACAAAATCCTTTTTTCTGAAGGGATAAATAGTATTTACCGTAAAGCCAACACTTGGCAGGCTCACGTTAATTAATTTCAAATTAGTATTTTGGTCATGGTTTGCTGTAATAGACAAATTAAAAGGCTTGTCTTTCCAGGTTTTGGAGTAGGCGATTGAAGAAGTTAACTGGTTAGAAAAATTCAGCCGTGGGTCATTGGGGATCATTGCATTATAGCTGCTGCTTCCTGCATTCACACTTGCCATGAAGGAAACGCCCGGCCTTGCTTTGGTGTCGGCGCTATGGCTCCACGTAATGTGGTAACTCCGGTTTTTAATAAAATCGGGATCACCTTTGAAATTCAAATTGAAGCTTTGAACATCAAAGGCAAGGTTTCCGCTGTAATGATATCGTTTTGAGTATCGCGGGTTTACATTTAAAGACCACCCTCCATACGAATAGATTGAAGAACGCAGAACAACATCCCAATTGTCGTTGATAACTTTATAATACCCTAACCCTTCCAGCCCAAGGCCTCTTTGCTCATTAGTAGTAAAGTTGGGTGCCAGCAGCCCTGAGTGCCTTCCCTGGTTTAATGGAAATATGCCAAAAGGGAAATAAATAGGAATAGGAACTCCTTCAAATTCCGGATGTACCGGCCCGGAAATAGCCACCTTATTAGTAATAAACTTTATTTTATTGGCTATAAATGCAAAATGCGGTGTATCCAGGTTGCAGGTAGTGAACCTGCCCCTTAGTGCATAAAATGTATTTTCATCTACTTTTTTAATTACCTGCCCATAGACGTACATTTCGCCTTGCTGTGTATAAGTGCTTTTAGTGAGGCCTTTACCACTCTTCATATTAAAGCGGATAGAATCGCTCTGTTCCTTGAAATCGCCCTGTACGTAGGTGGGCAATGAAATTATTTTGCCTGTACTGTCCCTTTTTATGGAAGCGCTGATATTTCCTGTGGCCTGGTCAAATGCAATAACAGGAGCAGATAAATCGTTGTCTTTATAATGAGTTGTTGCTTTTTTGCCATAAAGGGTGATGGTATTTGCCGGAACGTCCAGTACCATTGAATCTTCGGCAGTATATTCTACCGGGGCTTCCAGGGCATTTTTGGCAGATTTAAAATGGATGGTATCGGCAGGAAGTTTCTTTAAAGAAGTATCAGATTTTGACAGCGAATCCAATTTTTTTTCGAGAATGGAATCTGCTGATAGAGGATTTTTCTTTGTTAAAGTATCTTTTAATAAATTTTGCTTTTCTGCAACAGAAAAATGGTTTTTCTTTGAAGGAATTATAGGAGGTGTATCTGTAACTAAATATGTGTGAAGGGGTTCCTGAAAAGAGCTTGTATTCTTACTTTCAACATTCATTATAAACATAATAACACCAGCCGTAATAAGAAAAAAAAGTTTTAGGCTAAGAATGTTTATAGTTTGCATAGCAGTAAGGCAACAAAAATATAGATTATGGAATTAAGGGAATGTGAAGATTACTGAAACTTAAATTATTGACTCATAAAATTTTATTTATAATAATGTTTGACGTAAAAAAATCCTTTCATAATTCATTTGCTGTAAAGGTAATTTATCTTGCTATTGCTTCTTTATTTATAATAAATTTTACATTGAACGCGCAGGCGCCCAAAAAGATAAAAACTATTATTATAGATCCTGGCCATGGCGGTACAGATAGGGGAGCTGTAGGAGAATACGAAGGCACCCTGGGCTCAAAAGAAAAAGATCTTACACTGGCTATTTCGATGAAGCTGGTGGATGAATTGCGTAAACAAATGCCTGATGTAAAAATTATACCCACACGTACTACAGACGTTTATATGTCGGTAAAAGAAAAAGCTGAGTTTGCCAATCAAAATCATGGCGACCTGTTTGTATGTATTCATGCGGATGCTGTTGACCTTAAAACCGGATCGCGGATTATCGGTTATCGCGCTGAGACATATCATACTACAAAACATACTGGAAAAGGAAAACACAAGAAAAAGGTGGTTACTACTCATACAAGAGAAGTACCTATTAAAGAATATTTTAAAATCCCTACCAGCAGAAAGGGAACCAGCACCTTAATATTAGTGGCACGGCAATCTGCGGATAAAGTAAAAGCGTTAGAAAATTCAGATATGCAATTTGATCTAGCCGGAAACGACAGCACCGTGAATATTAATTATGATAGCCCCGAGTGGAAAGCGAGCGCTCTTTTGTATTCACAAACCTATTTTAAGAAAAGTTATCAGCTTGCATCGGCAGTGCAGGAAGAAATTGCCAAAACCGGTAGAAATGACCTTGGCGTATGGCAGCGGCAGAAGGGCTTGTGGGTGCTGCATGCTACGCAAATGCCTGCTATTTTAATAGAAACCGGATTTATAGCAAATTATGATGACGAACGTTATTTAAATAGCCAAAAAGGACAACAGGAAATAGCCGAAGCCATCACCAAAGCTTTGATCAAATACAAGAATCAGGTAGAAACTCCAAAAAATACTATGGCAAGCCAGACAGGGACTGAATCAAAATGATTTTAATTCGCCTTTAACCTTTCCCCAACAGCAATTGTTTTCATAGATTTGACAACTATTTAAAAGTTGTCAAATCTTGTATTGAAGCGTTCGTAAGTTGCAGAATGAAGTTTTTAGGGCGGGCAACCTTACGACATTTTACAAAATTTCATTTCCTATTAAAGCTCGTCAACCCTGGAAAGAGTGTTTCTAAATATAGGAACGAAGTTTAAAGGGCTGACAACCTTTTCGACATTTTGAATTGAAGGCGGTTGTTGGAATAAACTTTCCCTATTTTCGCACTATAAAAAATAATCTGAAAATTCTTTTCTTAAAAAAATCATTGAAATTATTAATAAAAACATGAAAATAAATAACGAAACAAAAATAGGAGTTTTGGCATTGGTAGGAGTGGTTCTGCTTGTATTAGGATTTAATTTTTTAAAAGGTAAAAATTTATTTAAAAAAGACAATCATGTTTATGCGGTTTATCAGGATGTGCAAGGCCTTACCAAATCGAATCCAGTAATAATAAACGGACTTCAGATAGGAAGAATTGAAAATATTGATGGTGGTAAAGACATGAAACGCATTCTTGTTACAGTCACACTTTTCAAAGATGTAAATATTCCAAATAATTCATTGGCTGTAATTAATCCTAATCTCTTAGGCAATCCTACACTTGAAATACAATTGGGCAGTTCCACAAAATATTTAAAAAGCGGGGACACGCTAATAACTACATTAAGCGGAGGCGCTTTTGATGAGGCGTTAAAAATAATTAATCCTGTATTGTACGAAGTGAGAAACGCCGTAAAATCTTTAGATTCAGTCCTTCACATTGTTACGGGCGTTTTTGATCCTACTACCAAAAAAAATATGCGTGAAATCGTTGCCAATTTAAATACAGTAACCAGCTCATTTGCTATTTCTGCAAATTCGCTTCAGCAAATGATGGATGTCCAGAATGGTGCTCTTTCCAAATCACTTGAGAATGTAAATGTTTTTACCGCCAATCTTAATTCCAATAATGGAAAGCTGAACAGCATTCTTGAAAATGCAAAAGCCGCTTCACAGAAATTTGCAGCAGTTGATTTTCAAAAAACGATTGATAGTTTGAATATCGCGGTAAATAATTTTAAACAAGGATCTGAAAAGATCAACAGCAAAGATGGTTCGCTGGGTTTGTTGCTTAACGATAAAACTTTATATACTAATTTGGAATCCACATCGAATAAATTAAGTATCCTTTTAGATGATATCCGCGTACACCCGAAAAGATACATTGGTATTTCAATTTTTGGCAAAAAAGATAAAGGAAATTACATCACAGCTCCGCTGATAGATGACACCTTAAAGTTGGTGAAACCTTAAAATGATCCCTTCAATAAAATTTTTAGCGACTTTAATTCTTTTAAGTTTTACATCTCTAACCTTTGCCCAGTTGACGCCAAAGCCCCCGGCTGACACTACAAGGGAATTTGAAATTATTAAAGGGCCAAGTATGCGGGCTATAAAAATAGATTCTGTAACTACATTACAAACTATTGCCGGTGGCGCGGTTGTAAAACAGGGGACCACTATATTTCATAGCGATAGCCTGGTTATAAATCCTGTAACACATATTGTAGAAGCGTTTGGTAATGTGGTAATCAACCAGGCAGATACGGTACATACTTATGCACAATACCTTAAATATTTGGGCCTTGAAAAAACAGCTTATCTGAAAAAAGATGTAAAACTGACTGATAAAAAAGGAACGCTTTTTACCCAGGATTTAGATTATAATCTTCAAACCGGCATTGGCAATTTTCATAATGGCGGAAAAGTAATTGAAGGGAAAAATGTGATTACCAGTGTAGAAGGAACTTATTATGCCGATACAAAAGATATTTATTTCAAAAAGAATGTAAAAGTAGATGGACCGAAAAACCATATCCGCGCCGATTCTCTTTTATATAATATGCAAACGAAGAAATCTACTTTTATCAGCAGCACTCATATTAAAAATGATGAAGTAGATATCAATACTTCGCAAGGGACTTATAACCTTACCACCGGCGATGCTTTTTTCACCAGCCGAACCACAGTAAAGGACAGTTCCGGACGAGTTTACACAGCAGATAATATGGCCTTGGAAAATAAATCGGGAAATGCACAACTTGAAGGGAATGCTGTCATCGTGGATACTTCCAACCATTTTATTGTTACCGGCAACCAGATCTTTATGAACAAGAAAAACAATTCTTTTCTTGCTACCAGAAAGCCGGTGCTTATAATAAAACAAAAAAATGACAGTACCTATATAGCAGCCGATACCATATTTTCCGGGATAACAACTATTGTGGAACAACAGAAAAAATTACTTCAGAAAGATAGCGCGGTAAATATAAATTTGCAACAGAATGAAAAAATATCTGATCTTAAAAAAACAGATACCGCACACAGAAATTTGATTTTTCCTGAGGAGAGAATAGAAGATTCTACCGAAAAATCAATAGGTATTTCCCAAAAGAATTCGGTTAAGAAAAATTCAACTCAAATTCTCTTTCCTGAATTTAAGCGGGAAAAATCAAAAAAAGAAATTTCACATCCGCCAGAAAAAGACAGTCTGATGATTCATGAGAATAAATCAGATTCAATATTAAAATCCGTTTCTGTAGAAAAAGATTCTAATAGAATTATATTACCGGAATTTACGCGGGAAAAACCAAAAAATGAAGTAACCCCTCCTGTAGAAAAAGACAGCCTCGCGAATCATAAGAATAAATCAGATTCTACTTCAATAGACTCTGCAATAGTACCTGTTGCTAATAGAATTCCCGACATTAATTCCATAGATAAAAAAATAAAAGACTCTACTGCTAAAGCTGATTCTGCTGTCAGGTATTTTCTTGCTTTTCATCATGTCCGCATTTTTAATGATTCGCTTCAAAGTGTTTCTGACAGTATGTTTTTTTCAACGAAAGATTCAGTTTTCAGGCTTTATTATGATCCTGTACTCTGGAGCGGACAAACACAAATAACCGGCGATACTATTTTCCTTTTTACCAAAAATAAACAACCGGAAAGATTATATGGTTTTGAAAGAGGGATGATAGTGAACAAAACCAGGGAAGGATTTTACAATCAGATGTCGGGCAAAACAATTAATGGTTATTTCAAAGATGGTAAAATTGATTATTTGCGGGTGAAAGGATCACAGGCAGAAAGTATTTACTATATGCAGGACGACGATAGTGCTTACATAGGTATGAACCGTACTACAGGGGATGTAATTGATCTTTATTTTAAAAATGAAGACCTAAAAAAAGTTCTTTTTGTAAATGAAATAAAGGGGAAAATGTTTCCTATGAATCAAATTCCTGATGATCAAAGAGAATTGAAAGGCTTTAAATGGATGGATGCAAAAAGGCCTAAGAATAAGCTGGAGCTTTTTGAATAAAAATTTCGGTGGCGATTAAATTTCTGGAAGGGAATTTATAGTTTCTTAGTAGCCAGCTATTTATTCAAAAACATTCTCTTGTTTTCTTTTATTCAAAGACTTTCTTTTTCTTTTTTTCTTGAAAAAAAAGAAATAAAAAATTATTCGCAGAATTCATTTTATTTTTAATGAAGCTCATGAGAGCGCTTCGCTAAGTTCAAGAACAACCCGATCGCTCCGCCGTTTGTCTGGCCATCTCACGGCGAAAGCATGATTAAGTAATATTATTGTTTTTTAGTTATTTATTTAAAAAGCAATTTTTTAAACTTATTTAATTCTGCAACCTCCGCAGGCGATATTATTTCATTATTATCATACTTCGCTTTTAAAAATAATACTCTTTTGTGAGCCGGATATTTTGCTAAAATTTCTACCATAAGATTACCGGCAGCTTCATCTTTTTCAAACATAGGTATCGTTTCCGGAAGTTCTGACCTGTCTCTTGTAGGCATTTGTTTTATGATGGTTTCCAACGCCGCAAGCCTGCCTGGAAGCACTCCGTTTATTTTAGATGCTTTACCATAAAGTCCCTGTAATTGTTTTTTACTAAGCCATCCACGTTGTTGATATTGCTGATAAATGCTGATAACAAAAGATGACACAGGATACGCCATAATGCAGTCTTCTAACAGCATGTTAATAATATCTAATTTTGGTCTGTTCGATTGCATATGACGCTAAATGTAACCACAATATTTGAGAATCGGAAAATGTGGATGTATTACTGCAGGTTAGATCGGCACCGCAGGTCAGAACGGTTGCACCCTCCTTCCAGTCTTTTTACTTATTTTAACTATCGCGCAGTCCAAACTGCGGTGATTACTGCTGGTTAGGTCGATACCACAGGTCAGACTGGTTGTTGCCAATATCAGTGTTGAAGTTCCACCACTCCACGTCATTGCGAGAAACTCCGGGGATTTTTGCCAGAGTTTTGTGGCAATCTCACTTTTCTCTGGTAGGTTATCCGTCCTCAATAATAATCAGATTGTCACGAAAATTACAAGCATACAATATAAAAGCGCCTGGAAATTATAAAATGATCATCGGAGAATATATGATGGATGGCGAATCGTTGGTGGAAGATTTCAAACTAAAGGCATGGGTAAAATAAAAAAGGTAGCGGTTACAAAACGCAGCTACCCTTTATAAAATATTTATAAAAAGAATTCTGGAGTGCCTGTCAAAACTGCTCCAGTTTATTGAAGAAAAAATCTCCTTCTATTTGCGCATTTTCATCGCTATCACTTCCATGAACGGCATTTTCACCAATGGAAGCGGCATATAATTTTCTTATGGTTCCTTCTTCGGCCTGTGCAGGATTGGTAGCTCCGATTAATTTTCTAAAATCTTCCACAGCATTTTCTTTTTCAAGTATGGCTGCGGTTATAGGGCCACTACTCATAAAAGTTACCAGTTCATTGTAGAAAGGCCGTTCTTTGTGTACTGCATAAAATTCACCTGCTTTGGCAGCAGAAAGATACGTCATCTTCATAGCGGCAATGCGGAATCCTGCTCTGTTGATCATTTCTAAAATAGCGCCTGTACTACCCTTGGATGTTGCATCCGGCTTGATCATGGTAAATGTTCTATTGGTCATTTTTTTTTATTTTGGCTGCGAAGGTAATTGATAGTGGCGAATTAAGAGACGCGCCTCAGAATTTTAAAGGAAGGCCGGCCACGAATTAAACTAATTTTTACGAATTAAGAAAATGTTGACCACGGATTCCACAGTTTTTCACGGATTCAATTATACGAAGAATGTTAAACCAGGAAGTTCGAAAGCTTCTTGGTTTTATGGGCAGAGCTTGTTATAGAAAGAGCTTTACGAGAAGAAACAGGAAAGGTTTCGGAAACTTTCTTGGTTTAACGGACATTTAATGTCATTTTTTATCTAAATGTGTTATAAAGAATAAGCAAAGAATTCAACAGTCAAAAAAAAATTCTATTATTGCTATTACAGAAATGAAAACATTATTTGAAATATTACCATCTTCAATAGATTCTGAAAATAGTACGCTTATTTGCGAGCTCAGCAATGAAGGGGTTTCTTTTGTATTAAAGAATGAGGAAGAAAATTCTTTCCTTGGAGTAGCAGTTTATCAGTTTGATAAAAGCAGGCCACAAGCCGGCTATTCAATAGCACTACAAATACTTTTTCATCAAAAAGAATGGCTCACAAAAAAATTTAATAAAACATTTATTATTTATTCCACCCCGGAAAGCGTCTTGGTTCCATTTTCTTTATACGATAGCGCTCAAAATGAAGCAGTGCTCAATCTTGTACATGGAGACTTACATAGTCAGGAAACTATCCTCAGTGATTTGATAACAGAACAACAGGTTTACAATATTTTCCGGATTCCCACACAAATATATAATGCCGTTCAAAACCAGTTTTTTAATGTAAAAAGTGTGCACCAATATTCGCGGATTTTAAAGCAAAAAGCTCCGGAAAAAGATAAATTAGCGGTTATTTTTTATACACAAAAAATGGTAATTTCCTTGTTTAAAGAGGGAAAATATCATCTTATTAATAGTTTTACCTTTCGAACTGCTGAGGAAGTTTCGTATATTATATTAGACATTCGCCAGCAGTTTGACGTGAATGATATTGATATCGAAATGAGCGGTTTAATTGAAGAGAATTCTGCACTCTATAAAGAGATCTATAAATATTTTACCAATATTTCATTTTACGATAATCCAAAAGGGTGCAGTTATCCCACAGAATTGTCGGATTATCCTGCGCACTATTTTAGCCATATTTTTGCATTAGACCCATGCGAATAATTACTGGAAAATATGGCGGCCTTAAAATTAATCCTCCTTCAAAAATGCCCTATACGCGGCCTACGACAGATATTGCCAAGGAAGGATTATTTAATATTCTGGAAAATAATATTTCGCTGGAAGGAATAAAAACGCTTGATATTTTTGGTGGCACCGGCAGCATCAGTTATGAACTGTCCTCACGGGGCGCCGGCGATCTTACTATTGTGGAAAAAGATCCAAAAATGTTTGAATTCATCAAAAATAAAATTGCGGAATTTAAAATCCAAAATTGTTCCGTTATAAAAAGTGATGTTTTCCGTTTTTTGGATAATTGTACCGATAAATTTGACCTGATTTTCGCAGGGCCACCTTATGCACTTACAACTATTGACGATCTGCCGGTGATTATCAGAGAAAGGGGCTTGTTAAATAAAAATGGATGGTTTATTCTGGAACATACGCCTGCTAATAATTATGCAAATGAATTGTTGTTTAAAACCAGCCGCAATTATGGAACTACAGTTTTTTCTATTTTTGTAAATAACTGAGCTATGAGCTATGAGCCTTAAACTTACAGCATTAGCTTTTCAGCTTTCATCATAATTTTTTTTTATGACTAAAAATGAATTAAGAATTATTTTCAAAGAGAAGCGCCACCGACTTACCGTCCATGAAATGGATAAATTAAATGATCTCATTCTCATTAATTTTCAAAAAATTACATTTCCCTATTTAAATTGTGTACATACCTACCTCGCTTCATTAAAGTTGGCAGAAGTAGATACAGCATCTATTATACGGTACTTGCAATTTAAAAATCCAGATTTAAAAATAGCCGTTCCAAAGATTGATCTAAACAAAAAGGGAATGTATCACTACCGGCTGGATGAAAATATGGAGCTCACAAAAAATAGTTTTGGAATTGATGAACCTAACGGAGGAAATATAATTCCCATTAAAGAAATTGATTTGGTGCTTATTCCATTACTTGCCTTTGATAAAAGAGGATACAGGGTAGGATATGGAAAGGGATATTATGATAAATTTCTTTGTGAGTGCAGAGACGGTGCTATAAAAGCAGGCCTGAGTTTTTTCGATCCCGTTGAGGAGATAAAAGATATTAATCTGCATGATATACCTCTAAATTATTGCATTACTCCGAACGGGATTTTTAGGTTTTAGTTAAGCTATGTTAGATTTAAAACATTGGTGCCGAAAAAAAAATAGGAACCTACGAAACTTTTTCCGATAGAAGACTTGAGCCCTCTCCGGAAGGAAAAGGGTTGGGGAAGAGGCAATATAAGCTGGTGAAGGGTTCCAGCAATTTTGTCGCATAATGGTAATTTAAAAAGTGTATGTATCATTCAGTTTGTTTTAATTTGAAGCGGTTTTCAAAACTTCTTTTAGATAAAATCTGAATGGTGAGGAAAATTAAGTGAGGATGGTGATATTTAAAAAGTATCAAAGAATTACAATTTAAAATTCGGCAAAAGAAGATGTAAAAGTTTAAAATCTTCAACTGAAAATCTAAAATCAAATTATGCTCAAAAGCTTTCGTTATATTTTGTACCCTTTTTCAATTTTATACAGTGGAGTAATATGGGTTCGCAACAGAATGTTCGATAAAAATATTTTACGTTCCGCATCTTTCAACTTCCCGGTTATTTGTGTGGGAAACCTTGCTGTAGGCGGCACAGGCAAAACTCCAATGACTGAATACCTGATCAGGCTTTTTCAAAACAAATATCAGGTAGCCACTCTAAGCAGAGGATACAAAAGAAAAACAAAGGGTTTTGCTATTGCAAATGAGGCAACTACCGCTATAGATATAGGAGATGAGCCGATGCAATTACACAAAAAATTTCCGGAAATAACAGTGGCTGTAGATGAAGAAAGAATTGTGGGTATTCCGCAATTACTGCATGCAAAGCCTGAAACGCAGGTGATTATTCTTGATGACGCATTTCAGCACAGGGAAATAAAAGCAGGGTTGAATATTTTGCTTACTGATTATAATAATCTTTATACAAGAGATATTTTATTACCGGCAGGAGATCTTCGCGATATAAAAAGCAGCAGTAAAAGAGCGGATATTATAGTAGTTACCAAATGCAAATCGTATTTAAATGAAGAAGAGAAAAGAAAAATTGAGGATGAAATAAAGCCTTTGCCGCATCAAAATATTTATTTTACCAAAATAGAATACAGCAGCCCTTATCATTTGTTCTCAAAAGAAGAAAAGATTTTGGATCAAAATTGTAATGTGCTGCTGGTATGCGGAATAGCCAATCCGGAGCCACTTAAAGAGGTTCTTGAAAGTTATGTTTCTTCTTATGAAATTTTACCTTTCAGAGACCATCATATTTTTAATTCCGATGATCTGAAAGAAATACTAAAAGAATTTTCTAAAATTGAAAATGAAAATAAGATCATTCTTACCACCGAAAAAGATGGCGTCAGGCTTGCAAAATTTGAAAAGGAATTAGCGCATCTTCCTGTTTACGTTTTTCCGATGGCTCATAAATTTTTATTTAATGAAAAAGATAAGTTTGATCGTGAGATCAATGATTTTTTAAATCATTTTCCTGGGCAAACTGGCAATGAAGGAGAAAATAATTAACTGTGTTTTTCTTCCTGATATCGTTTTAGTATAAAACTAACAAAATCCATACGGGTTTTATTTAAAATTATCTATCTTGAATTTCTATAAAATATAGGATTATGAACCGTACCTTTTTTTATTTATTATTAATTGTTGTCACTTTTTCAGGTTGCAGTTTGCGCCAGCGGGAAAATGAACTTGATAAAAAACTCGCAGATGTAAATGAAAAAGAACAGCAGCTTTCTTTAAAGGAGCAGTCACTTGATTTTCGCGAACAACAATTAGATTTGAGAGAAAAAGTGTTGGACAGCACTACAAGAAAAAACTCCAACGATAGTTTATATGCGCTGCATCCCCAGCTTCCGGGTACATGGTTTGTGAAAATGCAATGTACAGAAACAAACTGCCCTGGCTCGGCTGTGGGGGATATTAAGAATGAACAGTGGGATTTTAAATTTCAGGATAACAGTATTATTGCCAGTGCAATAAGTAATAATCAATTAGTTCGCGTTTATACCGGATATTATACTAGTACTTCAATAAGGCTTTCTGTGCAGCAGGATTCTGCCGATTTGCAACCGGCTAAAATGACTGTCCGATTGCAAAACATAACCGATAAAGATATGGATGGTGAACGGGAGATCATACAACCAAACGGATGCAGAATTCTGTATTCGTTGCAATTAAAGAAACAAATCCAAAAATGATAATCTTTTAAATGATGGTTATGACTCTATTAGCAGATCTGGATTTTTCGCTTCCTTTAAAAAACCCGGTGATTATTTTTTCACTGGTATTATTCATCATTCTTTTTGCGCCTATCTTACTAAAAAAAATTAAAGTGCCGCACATCATCGGGCTTATTATTGCCGGTGTAATTGTAGGGCCTTATGCATTAAATTTATTACGCAGAGATAGTAGTATCGTGCTTTTTGGAACTGTTGGGCTTTTATATATTATGTTTTTGGCCGGCCTTGAAATTGATTTAAAAGAGTTCAAAAAAAATAAAGGAAAGATCATTGTTTTTGGATTAACCACTTTTCTACTTCCACTTGTTGCAGGAACTTTAGCCAGTTATTATGTGCTTGGCTATGAATGGCTTTCGTCCATATTATTGGCAAGTATGTTTTCTACTCATACACTTGTTTCTTACCCTATTGCAAGTAAATATGGAGTGTCGCGCAATAAGGCGGTGGCGCTTACTGTTGGTGGCACCATGATCACAGATATTCTGGCATTATTAATATTAGCTATTATTGCCGGCATGACAAAAGAAGAAGTGTCTTCTACTTTTTGGCTCACTCTTGGCATTTCCTCGGTTGTATTTGTAGGAATTGTTTTCTTTGTTTTTCCTTTTATAATCAGGTGGTTTTTTAAGAATTACGAAGACAGTGTGTCGCAATATATTTTTGTTCTCGCTATCGTTTTTCTCGCATCTTTTTTGGCAGAAGCCGCGGGTATTGAAGGAATTATCGGTGCATTTTTTGCAGGTCTGGTGCTTAATAATTTTATTCCCCATTCGTCTCCTTTAATGAACCGGATAGATTTTGTGGGCAATGCATTATTTATTCCTTTTTTTCTGATTGGTGTAGGCATGCTTGTTAATTTTAATGTGCTCTTCAATGGTTGGGGCGCATTAAAGGTTGCGGGCGTAATTATAGTGGTTGCGGTATCTACAAAATTTATCGCGGCATGGATCACTCAAAAGACTTTCAAATTGTCGCATGATGAAGGCAGAATGATCTTCGGGCTGAGCACTTCACACGCTGCGGCTACGCTTGCTATCATTTTGGTCGGTTATAATATAATTATTGGAGAAACGCCAGACGGAGCACCGGTTCGCTTGCTGGATGAAGATATTTTGAACGGTACTATTTTATTGATCCTGATCAGTTGCGCTATAAGTTCTTTTGTAGTAGAAAAAGCGTCCGCAAATATTGCTTTAAAAGAAGAAAAGGAAGAGGCAGCGGAAACTGATGCCAATGAAAAAATACTAATCTCCCTGGCATATCCCGATACAGTTGCTGAAATGATTGATTTCGGGTTGATGCTGAAGCCTAAAAAATCGAGTATTCCTGTATATGCATTGAATATTATCAGCGATGAAACAGATGATGAAAGCGCGCAATTTAGGGGGAAAAAAATGATGGAAAGTGCCATTAAACAAGCTGCTGCTACGGAAAATACTTTGATACCATTAACCCGCTATGATATGAATGTGAGCAATGCCATCATTTATACAATTAAAGAACAGAATATTACCGATGTGCTGATTGGCCTTCACAAAGATGCCAGTCAAAAAGATCTTCTGGGGCCAATTACTGAAAACATTTTGGCGAAAACAGGGCAAACAATTTTTATTTATAAATACATACAGCCATTCAATACATTGAAAAGAATGTTGATCGTTGTATCGCCTAAAGCTGAAATGGAACTGGGTTTCAATCATTGGTTTTCACGGGTAGCTACCATTGCTAAAGCGGGTGGACTGTCCATTCTTTTTTTTGCCGAAGATGACACAATTGCTGAACTAAAGAAATTGAATATTCAGTCTGCAAGTCCGGTAATAGCGGTTTATAATTCTTTTAGTAACTGGGAAGATTTTTTGATTTTAAGCAGGGAATTAAAGCAAAATGATTTTTTTGTTATCATTTCATCGCGCAAAGAGCATTCATCTTACAATCAGTACTTGGAAAAGCTTCCTTATTATCTCTCCAAATATTTTACCAATAATAGTTTTATCATTCTATATCCGCATCAGGTTTCCATTGAAGTGCAGCGTGAGGTAAAAGAACATGATCATTTTTTATTGGAAGCGTGGGCCGATAATTTGCAGGCGGTAAAAAAAGGTGGCAGTTATCTATCAAGGATTTTCAAAAAGAAAAAATAGCCTGGATTTATTTTTTTCTTCGACTAGAAAAATCTAAAATCTACGATCTTTCATTTTCTTCAATTGTTTTTAATTTTTTAATATTATTTTTGCATTCAATTTAAATATAAAACTTAAAAAATGAAAGAATCGAGTGATGAAAAAGTAGCGATAAAAGGAATTATCCTTGTCACTATTTTTCAAATTTTGGTTATGTTATTTTTTCATGCTATTAATTAATTAATATTACTGAAAACTTCTTTTTACGGGAAGCAACATGTCCGATCCGGAAGTGAAATGTTTTCTACGTTTTCTCAAGCGATGTTTCTTTTAAGCGATTTTTAGCGCTTTTCAGGTTTGTATTTTATTTCCCCATTTTTTATCCAATAATTCCCCCCATTCACTATTTTTTAAAATTGGAACCTTTTTTGTGCATGCTTTGTTTTTATAATATTTTAAAAAACTAAGATGAACACAAACCGGTTGAGCGAAACTATTTGCAAGGCTCTCAATGCGCAAATGACTAAAGAAGCACATGCTTCACAAATTTATCTGTCTTATGCAAGCTGGTCAAGCTCGCAGGGATATGACGGCGTTGCTAATTTTTTATTTCGCCACGCCAATGAAGAGCGAAACCACATGATGAAAATTCTTGAATATATTTTGGAACGTGGAGCCACAGTAAGTATTCAAGCTATTCCCGCGCCTGCACCTAATCCTACCAGTATTTTTGGTTGCTTTGAAAAGGCGTTTGAACACGAGCTGGATAATACGTCAGAAATATATAAGATCGTAAAAATGAGTTTTGACGAACAGGATTGGATCACCTGGAATTTCATGCAATGGTTTGTAAAAGAGCAGAATGAAGAGGAGACGCTCATAATGAGTATGCTGGATAAATTGAAAATTGCCGGGAAAGATAAAACCTCAGGAGAATTTTTATATGCCCTTGACAGGGATTTAAAATCCACACCCGATGATGCTGAGTTAGCCAGAGATAAGACTGTGGAGGAACCATAGCCGCGTTTGGGAGATTTTGGGTTTGAGGTATGAGGTTTTAGGTAACATGTATGAGGTATGAGGTATCAGGTAACAGGTAACAGGTTTCAGGTAACAGATTTCAGGTAACAGGTTTCGGGTATGAGGTATAGACCTTGCTACTCCACGTCATTGCGAAAAACTCCGGGGATTTTTGCCGGGGTTTTGTGGCAATCTCAAGTGTGGATATATAGGTATCAACTTTCATCTTTGAGACTTGTCCAATATATTTCGTCATTTCAAAAAACTTTCAGGAAACTTTTGCCGGAGTTTTGTAGCAATCTCATGGGTGAAATGAGGTAAGGTATCTGGTATGAATAAGATAATGATCTTTTTACGGGAAATAGTAAGGGATAAGATTACAGGCATTTTTTAAGGCTGGTAATGGGTTTACCGGCTAAGCTTTTGAAACCTGCGTCTTACCCATTGTGTTGCTTATTTTTCGCTGCTAATTGCCTGTTTTTGACTGATTTTTGCTGTTCTTCGGTAAATTTATTGGAACCCGATTTTTTGGTTTTTAACCTTAGTAGAAAACTCAGATGTATATTTTGCCGAAACCTTATTGCCTTATTTTAATAGACTTTCCCGCAATAAAATAATAAGGTTTATATCTGTATTTAATCACTTTTCTTCTAAGGTTAAAACAGTCATTATTGTAGAAAATAAAAACCCTATTCCACTAAATTTACCGAAGAACCGTTTCTCCTCACGGCACATTGAGTTCGATTTTTATCTTATTCTTTCCATAATACCTTTCTAATGAATCAAGTACTTTGGTAGTGTCCGAAAGAGGCCGCATAAAGGGCTCTGCAATCTTGTAAGTAATGGAATCGTTTGTATAAAGAATTACTTTTCTTCCATAAGTTTTTAGCTTTGCAAGTCTTGCTGAAGCTATATGTTGATTATTGGATTGGTTAACTACTACTTTGAATGTGAAACTATCGGATGCGTTTTTTTGACCAATCTTATTACTATCGGATAGTGGTTTCATCATATTGGCAGAGTCAGCTTTATGAGACGAATCTGCTACTGGAATAATTGCTTCTGTTGTATTTATTTTTTCGGGTTGACTTTCATGGTCAAAAGCATATCGCCACACAGCCCATACAATAAAACCGATTAGTAATAAAGCAATGACGATCAGAACCGCTTTTCCATTTTGGCTTTTGTGTTCGCGTTGGTAGTCGTTGAACATATTTTCTTCGTGTTCCTCCGCGCCTTCATCTTCTATTTTTGTTCTTTGTGGCTCCACCCTGTCAAAGGCATATTGACCTCCTTTGAAAACCAATTCACCGGAATTTGTCTTTTGAATAGTCCCTATATTAGGAAGAATGAAGGGATTGCCGATATTCAGAAACTGGCGTCCGAGCATCAGGTATGACTCAAGGTCTGAAGCCGCCAAAGGTTTGATTTTACCTGTATTTTCAACAATAAAATCAACCAGACTATCATCTTGCCCCACTTTAGGATCATAGAGGAAAGAAATAGCGTTTTCCGGAATTATAATAGGTTTATCGGGGTCAGCGGTTTCTGCCAGAGATGCTTCCAGACGGAATGTTCCAATTCCTTGTAAGGGTAGCTGCTTATTCTTTAATAAATAGTGAATTAATACCTGGTCAATTTTCAAAGTGATAATTTTTATGGATAGCAAACCTACATTTTATTAAGCGAATACCAAAAAACAGTAGATTTCAATATGCAAATTTTTTAATGAATTTTACGTGGTAAATTTGCGAAATGTTGACCAATGATGAGAAGTTATTTATGGAATATTGGGAAAAAAACCGTGACAAGGAAAAAAAAGTATTTCGCCAGCTTATATACGGATCCCCGTGGGGACTTATTTTCGCCCTGCCTATTTTACTAGTAGTCATTTTTGATGAATGGTATAAAAATATGATTCCCATATCTAAATCACAAATTATTTTGATAACAATAACTGTTATCGGAATAGCGGTATTTTATGCGTTGTTCAGAATGAGATTCAAATGGGAAAATAATGAGCAACTTTATGAAGAGTTAAAATTTAAAGAGAAGAAGAGTGAGACGCCGCTTTTATAATTTTTATATTCTTTATTTGCAAAAACTAAAGATTTTAAAGATGAAGAAAAGAATTTTGGCTGCCTCTGTAATTGTTGCATTTATTTTTAGCAGTTGTGTTAAGGACAATAATAAATGCCGTTATCCTGATTCTACTGTGATTGCTTCTGATTTAGAAAAACAATCTTTACGGGATTCACTTTCAGCGCATGGCATTACAAATGCCCTCATGGATACAACAGGGTTTTATTACACCATTGTGAATCCGGGTACAGGAGCAAGTGTTTCAAATCTTTGTTCAAGTATTACTATAACTTATACAGGAGGATTTTTTAATGGAAATCTTTTTGATTCATCCAGGATTGATACTACCGTAACCCCTCACAAACAAATTCCAATTACGGTGCAGCTCGGACAGTTAATTGCCGGATGGCAAAAGGGGATTAAATTATTAAAAGCAGGCGGTGATATTAACTTGTATATTCCTCCCTCATTAGGTTATGGAGACATACCTCAACCAGATCAAAATGGTAATGTTGTTATTCCGGCGAATTCTTATTTGGTATTCAAGGTGCATGTTTTGGATATTCAATAAGGGCTTTTCCAAATCTAAAAGAACGGCAGATTTTAAATCTTTTTATTTCGCAATCTGAAATTGTGAATCCGCAATCTAAAAAACGCGAATCCTTTCCCTTAGGTTTATCTTTGCATTCACAATTTACATTATGAGCCACGAAGCGATTTCCGTTTTCGATATGTTTAAAATAGGCATAGGCCCTTCCAGCAGCCACACGCTTGGGCCATGGCGCGCTGCAAATTTATTTTTACTTTCTCTTCAAAAAAAAGATTTTTTAAATAAAGTAAAAAGTGTTGAAATATTACTTTATGGTTCTCTTGCAAAAACAGGTAAAGGGCATGGGACTGATATTGCGGTGCAGTTGGGTTTATCAGGAGATGATCCGGTTACTTTTGATGTAAATAGCATTGATGCTAAGGTCAATCACATCAAAAGCATTAAGAAGTTACTTTTAAGTAACCAATACGAAATTGATTTCGATCCCTCGGAAGACATAGAGTTTTTGAAGAATGAATCGCTTCCTTATCATCCAAACGCGCTTACATTTATTGCTGCTTTAGAAGATGCAGAACCTTTTGCAGAAACCTATTATTCAATAGGAGGCGGGTTTGTAAAAAAAGAAGGTGAAGAAATATTCGGGAATGCCGAAACCCTTTTGCCTTTTCCCATAAATGATGCGCAAGACCTGCTTCACTGGTGCATGAAAACCGGTTTGAGTATAAGCGAGGTAGTGATGGAAAATGAAAATGCCTGGCGACCTGAACAACAAACCAGGGAAGGGTTATTGAACATTTGGAGGGTAATGAAAGAATGTTTGTTTAAAGGCTGTCATTCAGAAGGAATATTACCGGGTGGTTTAAATGTTAAAAGAAGAGCTGCTCATCTAAATAAAAAATTATTAGAAGATAAGCGGTATTCAGACTTTGATTCATGGGTAAAGGTGATCAGGGAAGGCGGCCATGATTTCAAATATATTTTGGATTGGGTAAGTTGTTTTGCTTTGGCTATAAATGAGGAAAACGCGGCTTTTGGACGTGTTGTAACTGCGCCAACTAACGGTGCAGCCGGCGTAATCCCTGCTGTTCTGGCTTATTATATTATTTTTTGCGAAGCCAATGATGAAAATAAGATCATCCAGTTTTTATTAACGGCTTCAGAAGTTGGGTGTTTATTTAAAAAAGGTGCCACCATATCGGCAGCAATGGGCGGATGCCAGGCTGAGATAGGCGTTTCTTCTTCTATGGCAGCGGCAGCCCTTGCAGAGGGAATGGGCGGCACACAGCGCCAGGCATTAATGGCTTCAGAAATTGCAATGGAGCATCATCTTGGCATGACCTGCGATCCTATTCGGGGATTAGTACAAATTCCCTGCATAGAAAGAAATACAATGGGCGCAATTAAAGCGATAACTGCTTGTCAGCTTGCATTACAAAGCGCACCCGATTTCGCTAAAGTAAGTCTCGATAATGTAATAGCCACTATGTGGAATACTGCGATGGATATGAACAGCAAATACAAAGAAACCGCTGATGGTGGATTAGCGGTGAATGTACCGCTGGGATTGAGTGAATGTTAGGGGTTCAAAGTTAAAGAGTCCCAAAAGAAGCTTATTGTAAGTCTATAATTATTTTGATATTGGTTTTTATTTTTTCTACCTGTTTTTCGGGTAATGAACCAACTTTTTTCAAAAGCCTTTTATTATCAATTGATCTCATTTGATCAATCATTATGTCACAATCTTCTTTCATTCCACATCGTTCTTTTTTGATATGTACTCTTAAAATTTCTGCATCAAATTTAATATTTGTGGTAATTGGACAGATAATTGTTGACGGATGAAATTGATTTAGAAGATTTGTTTGTATAATACAAACAGGTCTTATTTTTCCGGGTTCAGTTTCAAATCTTGGATTTAAGTCTGCTATCCATATTTCAAATTGATTTATTTTATTCATAACAGTTCTTCAAATTCTGCTAAAACTTTCATGGATTCTTCTCTTACTAATTTTGATTCCTTTTCCAGTTGTTTGGAAAGTAATTTGCGGTTCTGAAGTAGATTATAAAATTCAAGAGCTTCATTTATATATCTGTTTCTTGTTTTTTTATTGCGCGAAACTATGTTTTCTGTTTCTTCAAAAATATTATCTTCCAGTTTTAGAGAAAGTGATTTCATAAAGTTTTTTTATAAAGGTATATACTTTTTAGCTATACTAAAAATGCCTGGTGGTTTTTGAGATTTCCAACCCGCTGCTG
>JBDTEK010000140.1:0-11232 GCA_039922575.1 Ginsengibacter sp. | reverse complement strand
GAAAAAGAAAGAAGAATTTTTTCATATAAATTGAATTAACAGCAAATTTAATTTTTTTTATCTAAAATCAACTTTCTACGCTCTGCTTCCCTTGTAAAATTGAGTTAACAAAATCTTGAGTGGCAATATCAATATTGGAATTATTCTCCAAAGTTTTAATATAAGCAGTTCCAATAATCGCACCTGTTGCAAATTGGCATGCCTGCATAAAAGATTGATGATCTTTAATTCCAAAACCTATGAGTATCTTGTTTTTCAAACCCATTTTATTTATTCTTTCAAAATAATTTTGCTGAGCCTTCATATCAGTATTTCGGCCGGTTATAGATGAAGAAGATACTGCATAAATGAATCCATCACTTATGTCATCTATTTTCTTTATTCTTTCCTGTGAAGTTTCGGGGGTTATTAAAAAAATAAAACTCAAATCATTTTGGTCAAATATTTCTTTGTATTCACTCTCATACTCTGCCATTGGAAGATCCGGTAAAATAATTCCACTTATTCCTGCACCTTTCGCATCAATACAAAACTTTTCAACACCATATTGTAATACCGGATTTAAATAACCCATTAAAATTAAAGGAGTCTCACTCTTATCTGCGTTTTTGTTTTCCCGAAAATAATTTAGTTGCTCAAACAAAATTTTAATTGTCATTCCATTTTCAAGTGCTTTCATACTACTATTTTGAATTACAGGACCATCAGCTAAAGGATCGCTGTAGGGCATTCCGATTTCAATCAGGTCAGCGCCATAATTATGTAAAGCATGTAGTATTTTCCCCGTATCATTAAGAAGAGGAAAGCCCGCGGTAAAAAAAACGCTGAAAACGTTTTTTTTCTTCTTTGAAAACAATGCTGATATTCCATTCATAGCGTTTATCCTTTTGTGTTCAATTTTAATAAGCAATTTTAATCTTCAAAACACTTGTCATCTTAATCTTATTTAATAGTGTATCTCTATTTCCATCTTTATATCAGCTCTCTCATATTCAGTGCTATCTAATGGGACTTCTTGAAACCCGAATTTTTTATATAAATGAAGGGCAGGTTGAAGTTTTTTATTGGAATACAAAATTATTTTATCAGTTTTGAGTCTTTTTGCCTCCTCAAAGCAAAACTCCAACATTTTATTTCCAATCTTCTTTCCGATAAAACATTCTTTCACCGCCATTTTAGCTAACTCAAATACACCATTTCCTATTTTTACTAATGCAAAGGTTCCCGCAATTTCATTTCCAACCTTCGCAAAAAAGATATAGCCTCCCTTACTAATAATTGATTTTTTTGGGTCAGAAAGTAATTCCTTATCAACCGGCTCTACTACAAAATATTTTTGAAGCCACGCAACATTCAAATCCCTGAAATCCTTCGCATATTCATCGCTGTATCTCACTATTTCCAAATTCATCCGATCTATTATTTAATTTGATTTATTACTTAATTGTCTTTCATCATTTTACTATAAACCAATTTTCTCTAAAACAATTCAACAATCTAACAATCTAACTATTCACTAATTTGTCAATATAAGCCTCCATATCCTTATCACCTCTTCCACTCAAATTCACAACAACCAAATCTTCTTTATTAAAATTTATTTTATTTAAAATTGCCAATGCATGTGCCGATTCCAGGGCCGGAATAATTCCTTCTAATTTTGCCAATTCAAAAGCAGCGTCGAGTGCTTCATCATCAGTAGCATTTAAAAATTGCGCTCTTTTTCCCTTAAATAAATTAGCATGCATCGGGCCGATGCCCGGATAGTCTAGTCCGGCTGAAATACTGTATGGCTCTACTACCTGGCCATCAGAGGTCTGCATCACCAGGCTTTTACTTCCATGTAAAATACCTATGGTTCCTAATTGAGATGTGGCAGCGCTCATTCCACTGTTAACTCCTTTTCCGGCTGCTTCCACCGCTATCAATTTCACAGATGCATCATTTAAAAAATGATAAAAAGCGCCTGCTGCATTACTCCCTCCGCCAACGCATGCAATCACATAATCAGGCAACTCAATTCCGGTTTTGCCTTTTAATTGTTTCCTCATTTCTTCACTGATCACACTTTGAAAACGTGCCACCATATCCGGATAAGGATGAGGGCCAACCACACTTCCAATTAAATAATAAGTATCACCAGGATTGTTAATCCAGTCCCGAATTGCTTCATTGGTAGCGTCTTTCAATGTCTTACTTCCGCTGAGTGCAGGAATTACCTTCGCTCCCAACATCTTCATTCTTGCCACATTCGGCGCCTGGCGATGCATATCTTTTTCACCCATATAAACAATACATTCCAGGCCTTTCAAAGCACAAACCGTAGCAGCGGCCACCCCATGTTGCCCTGCTCCTGTTTCAGCAATTATTCTCTTTTTCCCAAGCTTTTCAGCCAATAATATTTGTCCGATGGCATTGTTGATTTTGTGCGCCCCGGTATGACAAAGATCTTCCCTTTTTAAAAATATTTTTGCGCCGTATTTTTCGCTTAACCTTTCAGCCGCAAACAAAGGAGTAGGCCTTCCAACATAATCTTTTAACAACAAATTAAAATCCCTCTTAAAAGAATCCTCATTCATTATTTCTAAATAATTTTCCTGCAGTTGCAGCACATTGTTATGCAACATCTCAGGAATATATGCACCTCCAAATTCACCATAATACCCGTTTTGGTCAATCTCCCACATAATATTTTATTATAAAGTTTGTTTTTTCTCGCCTTCAAATGAGGATGAAAAATGGATTAGTTTTAATTGATCTGAAAATTCTTTAACCAAACTCAAATCTTTAATTCCAGGTGCTTTTTCAAACCGGCTATTGATATCTATTCCATAAAAAAATGGATGGTTGAATTTTTTTAAGGCATCTACATCGTTGATATTTATACCGCCGCTTAAAAAAAATGGTTTGCCAATTGTTGATTGATTAAGCATGCTCCATCTAAATTTTTCACCTGTGCCTCCATACAAACCAGCAGATGCTTTATCAAATAAATAATAATCACAAACTTCATCGTATTCCTTCACCATACGGTCTATATCAGCATTTTTTTCATTGATCCTGAATGATTTAATCAC
Source organism: Ginsengibacter sp. (assembly GCA_039922575.1). Classification (GTDB taxonomy): domain Bacteria; phylum Bacteroidota; class Bacteroidia; order Chitinophagales; family Chitinophagaceae; genus Ginsengibacter. The sequence continues at coordinate 8,155 of JBDTEK010000140.1, read as the reverse complement.
TTTTAAATAATCGCTGATCTGATTGCAAAATGCAGGTGTTTCATCTCCCTGAAGCTGAACAACATCCAGTCCATAAGCATCCACCTTTTTCATAATTTCATCAACCGACGCATTCACAAACACGCCAACTTTTTGAATTGGCAAGCCCATATTTTTCAGCGCTTGCGGATCTATTTTATTTGATACAAATCGTGGTGATTGGTCATAAAATATAAATCCTGCATAATCAATGTTCTGGTCGTTCAATTCTTTTAACTGATTTAAATCAGTATTACCACACACTTTTATTTTCATTGTCTTTTATTCTTTAAAAAAATGTACACTTTCAAAAGCACTTTCTATCAAACCAAAAAACATTTTCAAAAGTTATACAAAGTAGTACTATTTCCAAAAGGAACTCCACCGTTAATCACAATCTTTTCATACAACTTGAAATATAAATAACTCAATTCCCAAAATTAAAGTCTTCAAAAAATATAGTTTTATAACTCTTCCACAAACTTCTTAAATGCCAGCCCGGGGTCTTTTTCTTTCATAAACTTTTCTCCCATTAAAAAACCTTTAAATCCATGCTCTCGCAAAACACGAATTGTATCAACATCTTTAATACCACTTTCAGCTATTTTAATTTTATTCGAAGGGATTTTGTTGCCTAATTCAATTGAATGATTAATATCAACCCTAAAACTTTTAAGATCACGGTTGTTGATACCAACAACATCTATTTGATCAAATATGTGATCCAACTCTTGCTCATTATGGATTTCCAGCAAAACCTCTAACCCGGTATTTTTCGCGAAAGTAGTTAATGTTCGCACTTCTTTCTTCTTTAAACATGCAGCGATCAATAAAATAATGTCCGCCCCAAATGCCTTCGATTCCAGGATCTGGTATTCATCAATTATAAAATCCTTCCGCAATATTGGTATTTCATTAACCCGTGCAGAAACCAGATCATTCATTGAACCTCCAAAAAATATTTCATCAGTCAAAACTGAAATAGCGCTTGCGCCATATTTTTTATAATCAGTAGTAACCTTTTTCACCAAAGCAGTATTATTGATGATACCTTTTGAAGGTGATCTTCTTTTAAATTCTGCAATGATTCCCGTTTTTTCTTCTTTTAGTAAAAAATCTTTAAGAGACAATGAACTTCGTTTGAACAATTCCAGCTTCTCCAATTCCCCTTTCGACGTTTTTGCTTTTTTGCCCGCAACTTCAATTCTCTTTGCAGAAATGATATTTTCTAATATATTCATTGCTGTAAACTCATTAATTTTTGGAAATTAGAATACGCTTTACCGCTTTCGAGACTTTCCACACTGAGCGCATAACACGCATCATAATTTTCATATTTACCGGTAGCGAGTAGCGCCATAGCGGCATTGGCCATTACCACTGCATTTTGGGCCCAGCTTCCTTCTCCTCTTAATATCTTTGAAAATATTTTAGCAGCCTCATCTGTTGTGTTTCCTCCATAAATGTCCATCGGGTCAACCGTTCTCTTACCAAGATATTGTGCAGATAAAATTTGTTCACCATTATTAGTAATCACTTTTGTATCGCCGGTTAGTGAAATCTCATCATATCCTTCCAGGCTATGAATTATCATGAATTTGGTATCGGATTGTTGTAGTAAATATGAATAAATTCTGGCCATTTCCAAATTATACACACCCACCATCTGTACGTCGGGTAACGCAGGATTCACCATTGGGCCAAGCATATTGAAAAAAGTACGTACCCCAAGATTTTTTCTGATTGGCCCCACCACTTTTAATGCCGGGTGAAATAAAGGTGCATGCATAAAGCAAATACTTGTTTCCTCTATCTCATTTTGCAGCTTTTTATTATCTGATGAAAACCGGTACCCTAAAGTTTCCATAACATTACTGGATCCACTTATGGAGGTAGCCCCATAATTTCCATGCTTGGCTACTGACTGTCCCGCTCCCGCAACAATAAAACAGCTCAATGTAGAAATATTAAAAGTATTTTTTCCATCACCACCTGTTCCTACAATATCCAGAACGCTGTATCCATCAAGGTTTACCGGAACACACAATTCCATTAACGCATCTTTAAATCCAAGCAGCTCATCTATGGTAATACTGCGCATAAGAAACACAGTGGTAAACGAAGCGATTTCGTTATCTGAATAAATTCCTTTGGAAATGTTGATCAATACATCTTTTGCTCTCTCTCTTGAGAGTGTTTTGTGTTCAAATAAATATAGTAAAATCTTTTTCATATTATCAGATATTTAACCAGTTGCTCATTATTTTTTCACCATCGGGAGTCAATACACTTTCGGGATGAAACTGCACTCCCTGTACGTCAAACTTCTTATGGCGCAAAGCCATTATATACCCATTTTCATCTTCAGCAGTTATTTCTAATTCCTGCGGAAAATCATTTTTATTTACTATCCACGAATGATATCTCCCTGCTTCGATTTCGGCCGGTAATTCTTGAAACAAGTCATTTTTTGTCCGCGTTCTTTTTTCATTCACTTTAATTTTTGTGGCTACTCCATGGTAAACTGTTTTCAAATTAACCAGGCTTCCACCAAAACTTTCGGCAATAGCCTGCTGGCCTAAACATACGCCAAGTATAGACTTCGATGAGGCATATTCTTTTATCAATGGAATTAACAATCCGGATTCTGAGGGAAGTCCCGGCCCCGGAGATAAAATTATTTTATCGTAACCATTCACTTTTTCAAGTGAGATTTTATCATTTCTAAAAACATCTACTTTACCATGAATCAACTTTTCCACCATGTGCACCAGGTTGTAAGTGAATGAATCGTAATTATCAAAAATCAATATTTTCATTTTTTTTGATTTATCTAAATATTTTGTGCCGATTGAATAGCTGCTGTCAGCGCATTTAATTTATTGGTAACTTCTTTTAACTCACGGCCAGGTATAGACGAAATAGTAATACCTGCGCCGGCCCTGTAATTCAAACAATTATTTTTGCTCAAAAAAGTACGGATCATAATTGCATGGTTTATATTTCCATTAAACCCAACAAATCCGATACAACCTCCATAGTAACTGCGGCTATCATTTTCAAACTCATCAATGAGCTGCATCGCTTTATACTTTGGAGCTCCACTTAATGTGCCCGCAGGAAAAGTAACGCCTAATACATCGAAAGGATTGGCATCTTCTTTCACAGTACCTTTTACCTCACTTACCAGGTGAATCACATGCGAAAAATATTGTACTTCACAAAAACGGCTTACGTGTACATCAGAACAGATGCGGCTTAAATCATTTCGTGCCAGGTCCACCAACATTACATGTTCCGCATTTTCCTTCTTGTCTTTCAACAATTCTTCCGATAGCTGCTCATCTGTGGCATCGTTTCCTGTACGCCTGGAAGTGCCTGCAATGGGATGCATAACAGCGATGTTATTTTTAATCACCAACTGAGCCTCCGGGCTGCTTCCAAATAAGCGATAATCTCCATAATCAAAATAAAAAAGATAGGGGCTGGGATTGATATTTCTCAGCGCTCTGTAAACATTAAATTCATCTCCCAAAAATTTTTGTTGAAACTTTCTTCCTAATACTATTTGAAAAACATCACCTCTTGCACAACTTGCGATTCCCTTATCTACCATTGCGATATATTCATCATCTTTTAAAGAAGATGATTCTGTACCCTGAATTGCAAATGGAAAAGCGGGCACATCTTTGCTCCTGATAATACTTTCAATTAAATCAATATTACTCTCAATTCCTTTCAAATGATTTTCACAGATAAATAATTCATTTTTAAAATGGTTGATTGCTATAACGTATTGATAAAGACGGTAACGAATAAGAGGAATCTCCGATGTCAGATTCCCGAATCCAGGATTATCGTTTTGCGATTTGGGAATATTAGCAGAAGTAAGGGCAATATCTTCAAAAAACCCGATAGCATTATAAGTGGTATAACCAAATAATCCCTGCGTCAAATTTACAGGTGCCTCCGCGGGTCCGGTTATGTTAAAATATTGCATAAATTTCCACAATTCATCTGCCACCTTTGTATCTTTTTTTATTGCAATCTTCTTAGGCTCTTCATTGGGGAATTTGTATTCTATCTCTTTTAAATTTTTTATTTCAATACCGGCGATGGCATTAATTCCAATAAAAGAATAACTATTTTCTCCCGCATGGAAATCGGAGCTTTCCATAAGAATCGTGTCTCGAAAACGATCTCGCAGGCGCAGGTAAATACCGACCGGAGTAAATACATCAGCTAATAATTTTTTGGAAGTAGTTGTTAATTCTATTTTCTTCATAACATAAAAAAAGCCCCGGCTTTAGTGCCAGGGCGTTATATTTATTTAATACACAAATAAAAGCATTGCGGCACAATTACGAGATTGTGTGCCACCAGCTATTATATGTGTTCTCTATTTTCATTTGAGTAGCAAAGATGTAGAAGAAATATTTAAAAACCAAAAAAAAACTTAAAGCTCCCCAGCCATTTTAATATGGGAAGGTGGGAAATGCAACCTCTGGCATGTTTTTTTCAATCTCACTACAAATAATTTTCATTGAAGCAGACTCTCTTTTTCATCTTTTTAGCGTTAACCACTTTTGCAAAGGCCCAAAAGATTGATAGCATTTACGTGCATCTTTATACAGACAGCCTAAAAAAAGGTACTTACAATTATATTAATATTGATGGTAAACTTTCCAGTGGAAGTTACCTGCCGCTTGATTCAACAGACATTATCTTTTCTGCAAGTGATGGCAAGTTTTATGGGAATACCCTTTGGATAGATCCGCATTTTTCAAAAGATAAAATCACAATTAAAGCAGTCCTGCGTTCTAATCCATCCATGTTTAAACAATTCGATGTTTATATCAAAAAAAAACCTGATCCGGCTAAATTAAAATCAGTTGATGAGATTTTGAATGAAATGCAGAAACCGAAGAAAGGAAGGTCCCGCAACTGATCGTTGAGGGTTATGGATTTGTACATTCAACGTTAAATTATTTTGCGTATTCATTAAGGATTTCATTGAAAAGAAAATTTCAGACTTAAAGTTTATTTTTGCTACGACTACTTAATTATGACCATTTCTATTACCAAATTATATGATTTGCTTTCTATTAAAGTAGGAAAGGATACTGCGGAAACACTTACTTCTTATATTGAAGAAAAAATCAAAGAAGAATTTACAGATAATTCAAAAATATTAGCTACTAAAGAAGATATTCATAATGTCAAAGAAGATCTTCTTAATGTCAGAGAAACAATTGCAAATACCAAATCAGAAATTATCAAGTGGATGTTTATCTTTTGGGCAGGCCAGGTTGCGGTTACTTTTGGATTTATACTTTTATTTTTAAAAAAATAATATTCTGTAAAAACTTTATCACTTTATTTATAAGCAGCTTGCTAATAGAATTATATTACCATTCAAATCGTTTGTGCGATACGGGCAATTTTCAATGTAAAAAAATATTTCTTTAGTTTAAACAGCTACAATGGATTCTTTTCGATCAGACTTTTTAACGCTTTTTCTTTTTCAATCAAACGCTGTAATAATACAATCTGATTTCCAGCTCTTACAAAATTGTGGCCATCATATTTCGCACCGTAATAAACATCATTATTAAGATGATCTGTAAGAAATCTTATCGCTTGCATGTAAATCATAAATTTTCCGGCATAAATAAAATGCTTCTTTTCCTCATCTGATAATTCATCCTTCATTTCACTCATATAACCGTTCCGGATGGCTTCAAAATAATCTTCCCTGATTTCAATCTTAGAAAAATCTTTTTCCTCTTCACTCACCGGTGAAAGATAAGTACGCAGCATATCGCCCACATCGCTAATAAAATAACCCGGCATTATCGTATCCAGGTCTATTACGCATAAGCCGTCGTCATTTTTATCAAAAAGAACATTACTTATTTTAGTATCATGGTGCGTAACGCGTAATTTAAAAGAAGAATTGTGTAAAATATTTTGATAGGTTGTTACTATATTTTTATTCGCTTTTATGTAATTTATCAGCTCATGAGAATCTCCTATCCTTATAAAATTTCCCTTTTTCAATGCTTCTTCAAATTGGGAATATCGAAGAATGAGATTATGAAAATCCGGTAAAGTTATTTGTAATTTTTCTACAGGAAATTGAGAAAGTAACCGGGTAAATTTTCCAAATTGCCTGGCAGCCTGGTATGCCTGTCGCGGCTTTGCAACTGTATTTATTGTGCAGGAATCTTTTATATACGGAGTAAGACGAAAATATTCATTATTATCAGTATGAACCATTTCTTTGCTATCAATCGTCTTTAACGGAACTGCAAATAAATAGCCGGGATGGTTCTTATGCAAATAGTTGGCAAGTAAACGGATATTTTTAGCAATCGATTCCGGATGTTTGAAAACATCAGTATTTATTTTTTGCAAAATAAAATCGCTTTTACCATTTGATACCAGCCAGGTTGTATTTATCAGGCCATTACCAATTGGCTTAATATCCAATTCATCTTCCACTAAATTATACGCCAAAAATATTTCTCTTGTCATTACAACTTTTTCATGATAATAAAATACCTGTAAAAGTAGCACGCCATTTCATAATATTTCAGTGCAAACGATTGTGCCAATTTTGCACAAAAGCAGGAAACGTGAATTCAATCAACGTCTCAGAAATTGCAATGCTGCTTTCTCATTTCTTATGCACCATTAATTGCCCTTCGATAAGTATATTTTTGTAAAACGGTTCCTCTTTATCCTCGCCACCTTTCGAATTCAATAATTCAAACAATATTTCAGTTGCTTTTTTGGCCTGCTCATAAGGGTATTGCTCAACGGAAGCGAGAGGAGGAAATTCAAGGTAACTGGTGATTGGGAGATTGGCATAAGAAACAAAACAAATGTTTTTATTGATTCTCAGCTTTGTTTTTCTTGCATATTGAATAGCATCTAAAGCCACATAATCATTTATAGTTAAAATAGCAGTAGGCGGATATTTCAGGGAAAGTAATTCTCTCATTGCATTATACGTTCCACTTTGTGTGAGGTCTGTTGCCACCACAAGAGATAAATCTATTTTTATTTTTTTCTTTTGCAAAACATCCATATAAGTCTTAACCCTTTCCTTGCACGACCTCATTTCTTCCGGGCCATTGATGATGCCTATTTTTTTATGTCCCTTAGCAATTAGAAATTCAATGGCTTGCCTTGTACCAGTCGTAAAATTAGAAGAAACTTTATGCACAGTTTTCACATCCGGCACCCGATCAAAAAAGACTACCGGTATATTGTATTTTTCAAGGTTCAAAAAGTGATCAATATTTTCAGTATGCTTGGAAATGGAAGCAATCAAACCATCCACACGCTGATTTTTCATGGCAGTTACAATTTGTTTTTCCTGCTCAATATTGTCGTGCGACTGGCCAATAAGCACGCTATATTTGTTAATGTTCGCCACATCTTCGATTCCATTAATCGCTTGTGAAAAAAATTCTTCTTTAAGATTTGGCAAAATAACGCCCAGTGTATATGTCTTCTGAAGCTTAAAAAACACTGCCGTCTGATTCGTTTCATAACCTAATTCTTTAGCTAACTGCTGTACCTGTGCTTTGGTACGCAACCCGATGCTTGGATGATCGCTTAGCGCCCGGGAAACAGTTGAAACAGAAAATTTCAACTTGTGCGCTATTTCTTTCAGTGTGGGTATTTTGTTATCCATTGATAGCAGTTCTTCGCAAATTACGATAAATGTTCAAAAAATTAAAAGGCATATGGTTGCCAACCTTAAAAACTTCGTTCAAACATTTAGAAACACTTTTTCCAAGGTTATGGTTGGTAACCTTTAATAATGAATGGTATTTCGTATAACTGAAAAAATTCCAACCAAACATTAAGCGATTAAAAAATGTTTTTTAAGATTCCAACACTAATCTGATACATGGGAAATTGTTGACCGCTCATTGCTAAAAATTTTATCTTTGATCAGTTTTTTAAATAACGGTTTTTAAATACAAACATTTTTAATCCCTATCATAATTATGCCCACATTAATCAAATGTCCATCCTGTAAACATGAATTTGCTCCTGAAGATGCCATTGCAAAATCTCTTGAGAAGGAATTTCAGGAAAAATTTAATAATGACCGGCAGCA
>JBDTEK010000139.1:0-6985 GCA_039922575.1 Ginsengibacter sp. | reverse complement strand
ATGGTCGGTAAGTAAAGCCGGAATATTGCCCACCCTTTTGATCACCATTCAGATGAAAACTGTTTATGGAACAAAAGTTGGTAGCAAATATTTGCAACATCCTCGCTGCGCTATCGCCTTCTTTAGCTCTTGCATAAAGATTGGCCATCCAACTAAATGAATATCCACACCAGGCACGGGTTCCTTTTTCTCCAATCTGGTGTAATGAATTCTTTATAACTACACTATTGTTTGTATTTTCAATATCAAACAGATTCAAAGGATAGATTGCCATGTAAGGAGACATATGGCGATGAGATTCAAAAAGATCGAGGCCCGGCGCTATGGTAAGCCCGGTTTGATCTATATTCAAATCAGGTAACAAACTCTTTTCTTTTTCAACATCATCAGAAACCTCTCCCGTGGCAGCTTTACAAACTTCGATATAATCATTGTAAAAAGATTTTACTAAAGCCAAATCATAATTGGTCCATTGATGAAACCATGCTTTGGTACTGTTATCAAAAATTTCAGGACTGGAGCTTAATGGTAATTTATATTTTTTTGTAACGGGATCTATGGTAAGAATCTTTTTAAAATATTCATGCACTTCATCAAAGTAAGGTTTGCATTTTTTTAATAAAAATTCTTTATCCATACCATACTTCCATTGCCAATAAAAATGTTGAGAAAGCCATGCCACTGTTGTAGGACTCATGGAGTATTGAATCCATCCGCCCATCTCTTTTCCTGAAATAGTGGTTACACCCGGAACATTCAACCCATTAATTTCAAAATAACTTTTTGTCCATTTTTTATTTTGTCCTTTGGTTTTCCAAAGCCAGTTGGTAAATGATGCAGATTCATCAAGATGATTACTTGTGTAAAAAGGCCAGTAACTTAATTCAGTATTCAGATCATTATGAATATCGCCTTTCCAGGGAGGCAGGTTTCCATTGTCTGCAGTCCAGATGGCTTGTAAAGAGATTGGCGGAGTATGACTTCTTGCTACACAGCCCATCTTGTATAATTCAAGATAGTATTGCCTTTCAAGGATTGGATCAGGAAGAGAAACAGAAGATTGATTCCAGTAATGATTCCACCAGGTAATGTGGGATTGCCAGCCAGGTAATTTATCTCCTACTTTTTTTAATCCGGGTAAAGAAGCTTTTTTATTATTTGAAATAGTCCAGGATCCTATAATTTTTGTTGGTGAAATTTTAGTCCACTGCACCAACACCTCATAATAATTCCCATTCCATGTGGGTTGATAATAGCGGATACTATTGATAGTTTTTGTAATAGATCCTTTTCCATAACCAAGAGTTTGTAATCCTCCGCCTGAATGGCTATTGTCATCTTCATCTTTAGTTAAAGAATTATAATCAGGAATCATCAATTCAGGAATATAACTTTTTTCGTTTATGCCTGACTGTGATTCCGGTAAATTTTCAAATGCGAAATAACCAATTTCATCCACTGCATGAACATAATTATAAAGCACTACTCCATTTTGAAATTTAATAGTGTTAACTGCTGTTTTAATATCAAGAATATTTGAAATCACTTTCCCGAAAGGAGCGTAGTTAAATTCCAACGCAGCGCCGGGTATTTTTGTTGGAGCAGGACTATTATCATAAGGTTCATCACCAATTTTATGCACGGTATCATATTGTCCTTTATTTAGCTGGGCTACCACCCATTTGAATTTAAGTTGATCAATTTTGGGCATTGGCCTGTCGTCCCAAAGATCAACACGGTCGAGTGAAATGCGCAGCTTATTATCTTTCTTCCAAATCAATTCTCCCAGCCAGCCATTACCGAGAGGCATACCTTCATCCCAACGTGTGGCAAGGGAATCGAATTGCAAATTATCTGAAGGTTCTGGTTGGGCACATACATTTATTGAAAATGAAAATGCAAAAACTAAAAATGAAATAGAAAGGAATTTTATTTGCATTACACGAGTTGAGTGTTGATTCTGAGCGTAAGAAGTTTTGAAAAGTAAAGTCGCGAAAAATACAAGAAGAAATTTTAAATCCATTTTCATATTCATGATTTAATTTTTTCTCTGTTTATAATAAAAGATATCGTTCAAATTTTTAAAATTATATCAATTCACCGGTGGAAAATTATAAGGCATCCACGTTGTAAATTTATTCAAATCATTTTTTATTTCTTCACTGATAGGGATTCCCCATTTTTCAAAGAATGGTGCAATATTTCTGCCGGTAATATTCGAAAATGTACTTACCCATAAATCTCTTTTCTTCTGATCGGTATTGGCATAACTTCCTGATGGATCTTTAGCCGCCATCGCCTGGTATTCACGAAAGAATTTTTTGAAAGTTTCCCATCCAAATCCTTCCTGTAGCTGGCGAAACATTATCAATCCGAGAAAAGGATCTTTCTTCCATTTTTCATAATCCGCTCCTTCTGCAAAATATTTCTTCATCGCTTTTTGGGTAAACGTATTGGATATACCGCTGTGTGCATCATCTCTTCCTCCCATTAGGCGATCAAACATGTAGATGGAAAAGAAATTACAACTCACCTCTGTGGTGCCACCAAATACCCAATCAAGGTTTTGCATGTTATGTCCTATCTCATGAAAAAATCCCCAGTTTGCGCCACCTTTACTTGGGTGCATCAGCAATTCCGGGTTGGCAATGATATCTTCTGAAAACATGTGTTTCGTGGGAGAATGGTGCACCATAATGGGATAACCACTATGCATAAATCCACCACCGATATGTTCATCCACCACAAGTCTTTGTGCCCTGTAAAAAGGTTGTGGAATCTGTGCCAGATCCATTTCTCCACCAATAATAAGATTCCATAATTTCATCACCTTTTCAGGATCATTCACTTTTTGCAAAACAGAATCAGGAACGGTTATAATGATATCCCCGGAAGCCAGTTCTCCCCACGGCGCTTTATTATTTTTTAACTGATCTTCCCACTCCCTTTGCGTGGTAGTTCCCAACTTATAAAGAGGCGCTGCTACAGCATGATTCACTGCAATATCCGCAGACCAATCATCCGATTTTGGGGAAGCGGTTATATAGATCAATCCTCCAAAAGGAGAAGCCACTCTTGTTTTTTCATTTTTTAATTTTTGTTTTTTTACAATGATCGGCATACGTCGCCACGCTTCTTTACCAGCTACCCATTGGTTCAGCCTGTCTGAGTGACAACCGATTTGAACGCTGATGTTTTTATCTTTTAAATTTCGGGGGATAACAATTTCGACATACTGACCGGGAACTGCGTATAAACCTGTGCTATACATGGTATTTGCCCACGGGCTTGAATAATCCAATTTAGAAACAATGGGAATTAATGAGCTGTCAATTTTCTTATGATCAATGTTTATTGTTTCGTTGATAAATGAATAACCATCTTTAACTTTTCCCGGAAAAATATCAGATGATGGATGTGATTTAACCTTTCGGTAATCTTTTTCTTTTAATTGGTCTATACACCATTTAGCTACTGCATCACGAAGTGCAGAATCTTTTACCGGCAGGGGATTTTCAGGCGTAATAATAATGTTGGCAGCAGTTATCGGACTATTTTTATCCTGTGCATTTGCATCGAAGATTAACAGGCAGATTAAAATAGAAAGAAAAACTTTTAGTTTCATAATATTATTTACTTAAAAATAAATTACCAATTCTTAACTTCTAATTTTTCAGTGGGATTGCATCAAAAACTTTTACTTCAAATGGCGCCAATGCAACTGTAAAAGATTTTCCTTTCTGCACCTTCATTTTAGATGAAGAATCATTTTTATTTATCGCGCTGCTCAGCTTAAAATAGGAAGGTATTTGTGCAGGAAGTTCAAATATTTTCTGAACATCAATACTAATTGTTTGCGAATCGGGCGACGGATTTCGCAATGTAAAAACGCCCTTCGCCGGCGACCATGCTGCATAGCCATATATTTCTTCTTTAGCAGGATCGCCACCAATCCAATGTACATCCTGCAATACTTTCGCATTCTCCTGAGCCCATTTTGCAGCGGCAGCAAGGCAGTCCCACATTTCAGGAGTCAATAAATGAGGATTGATGTATAATTCCTGGAGGCTGGTACCGCTTCCAAAGAACGACCATATCCCATCTGAGATTCCTTTAAAGTCCATTTCTAATTGCTTAGGGTATCCAACTTTTGAAATATTAATACCATGAAGCATCACTGAATTTAGAGGAAATAAAGGCGCTCTTTTCACTACATTTTTATATGACTCCGCATCGCGATAGGTAATCCATTGCTGGCGTTTATCTCCTTTGCCGGTTAATCCAAAATCACTTCCAGCGCGCCAAACAGCATCTCCATAATATAACCAATAAGGCGATGGCCATGTTCCCACAGTAAGGCTCAAATACAAGTCAGGATTTACTGTTCTCAAATCTTTGGTAAGCAATAACAACGCCTCAATATCTTTCTGATAAGTAAGCCCCGCGCCGCTTGCACCATTACCTGCCCCTACTCCATCAAACTTAAATATAGAAACACCATCTTTCAACATGAAATTGGTGGTCACCTCTTTAAATCTATTAAAATAAACAGGACCTGCCAACGAAAATCCGTTGCTGTTGGTTTCAAAAGGAGGATGCTGCATTCGTCCATATTTTAACCGTTGTTCCTGCGATTCGCCATATCCTCCCCACGGAGAAAGCCACAACCCAAGATGAGCGCCATAACTACCTGCCAAAGAATGCATCTTAGTAAATCCATCCGGGAAATTGCTGCTTACCTGCCAAAGAGTGGAATCATTATCCCATCCATCATCAAATAAAAATGCCTTCAAAGGAACATGGCGTTTTTTTATCAGGCTATCGCCATACATACGGATGCGGTCCATGCAGGAAGATTCCTCCATTTTTCGATCTACCCAGGAAAGATCGTACCACGAATTATAGTGAAGAAAAGGCCGGTAAGGATGCGCTCTTTCTCTTTCGAGATAATATAAAAAACCTCTCCTTAATTGATTCGCAGGAGTAACGCCGGAAACAGTAGTGATAATGAGACTATCGGAAGATTGTAAGGCATTTTGCCAGGGCAAATAAGAAACTGCCTTGTCCCCGCCGATCTCATTATGGCTCATCGGATGTTCCAATGCGAAAAACATTTCTTTGGGAACCAATGGCGAACCATCTACTGTACCCTCCTGAATGATTGATGCAGCAGGCACTTCAAGCATAGCATACTTAACGATTTGCAAAGAATCTCTTGTCTGAAATGTCCATTTTTGTTTAATATAATTAGCTCCGTCACTCAAACTTGCTTGCCAATGAATGGTGAGGCCTGAAGATGGATTGATGAAGTTAGCTTCGATCACTTTTCCTGATAGATGATCAGAATACCTTGCACTTCTTTCCTTCGGAGCAGTTGATTTTATTAATGGTTTATCCAAAAATTTAAAATCCTTATCAGAAATAATATTACCATCATGCATACTCAATTCAAACCAATTTAAAGGAAGCAGGTTTAGAGTATGTCTGTTTGCTTTATCAGTAAAACTTACCGGATGAATTTGATTCCCGTTGATTTGAAAAACTATTTTAACAGCATTGTTTTCTAAAAAGATTTCTTTAGAAGAAAGAGAAGCCTTCGCCTTTCCGGGAGCATTCCCGGGATATTGGAACTGGGAAAAAGCAGCCGGATTAAATGCCAGTAAAAAGAATGCAATTACTAATGAGGTGGTAAATTTCTTCAAATTCATTATTTAAACATTTAGATGTAAAAGGGCGATGACCAAATTTTGAAATTGTTATTTGGGCAAAGTGCTAAAATCAACATCAGGATGAACTCCATTTGGTTTACGCTCTATAACAGAATGCGGTGCAAGGTTATTCATTTCTTTAAACCCACCGGTAAACATATAAAACTTATTATCTTCCACCCCGGCACCATAGTCGTACCGTTGATGTTTGGTGGGGCTTGCTGTAGTAGTCAAGGAGCATTTGGTCAATTCGATCCATGTGCCAGAAGAAGTACATACCCATTGATTACCATATTCTGCTTTGAAAAAATCATTTCCGTTGGAACCAAAATTTTCTACAAAAGAATATAATCCGGAAAAATATTTTCCGCTCGTTTTAGTTTTATCCCAAATAGCCATGAGGTTCCATTTTCCCTTTTCAGGTGCAAAATAATAGCATGAATAAATAGTATGATCACCTTGCGGTTTTGCCCCAATCAATATTTTATACGTTACGCCTTGTTTCCATGGATACACAAGGTGGCTGTGTCCTCCGGATCCTTCATTACCAAATTCACCGGTGAAAACATCCTTTCCTTTTTTAATTAATGTGATTGCATAATCTGCAGGAATTTCTTTGGGATCATTCGTATTAAAATTACTCCACACAGAAAATATAAATCTTCTTTCAACAGGCGAATTTAACTGGATGCCCGAATAGCCGCCAATAAATCCATTGGTCATGTAATAGGCATTAGGCGAATTTACTCCGACAGGAATGGTTACCTCATTATAAAACCAGGCAATAGTACTGTCCTTGGGATATTGATACCACAAATGGGTTGAGGGCGCACCCTTGTATTGGCTGAGATTGTATTTTAAATCTTTTGCTGCAGGCCCAGAAATAATTAGTGATTCAACATCAGGGAAATAATTTCCTGTTTTGCTGATTCCCTTTATCTGGATGCAATGATAACGGGCATCGGGAATTGAAAAAGCACCAACAGGAAGGGTAGCAAAATCAGCACCTTTTTTTACATTTATTTCATAGGTTTTCCCAGTGCTGTCTAATTGTACTTCCAGTTTGCTATCACCATCAGAAGATTTTAATTTCAAAGCAACCTGAATATTCCCTGCTTGCTGTGGGAAGAAAAATGTGCGGGTAAATACTTCAGGGTTATTCCAGTTATGAAGACCATTTTTTGAAATAGTATTCGACCTCCAGTTTTCTGATTGTGGGTAAACATATCCGTTACTAAAAAGCGTAACGTCAAAATTTTGCGCATCAGTTGAATTGG
>JBDTEK010000138.1:0-9701 GCA_039922575.1 Ginsengibacter sp. | reverse complement strand
CTTTACCCGTAGCATTTACAGAAGATCTTATTGCTTTATAATCTAAAGGCAGCAAGGTTCTTAAATCCAAAATATCAATAGAAAGTTCAGGATGGGCATCGGCATATTCTATTGCCCAGATTACCCCCATACCATAAGTAATGATACTAACGTCGTTGCCTGTACGTATTTTTTTAGCCTTCCCAATTTCTATTTCAAAATAATCCCGTGATACTATCCCGGAAATACTTCTGTATAGTAATTTATGCTCAAAAAACATTACCGGGTTCGGGTCATTAATTGCCGCGATCATCAATCCTTTTGCGTCTTCTGGTGAAGATGGATATACTACTTTTAATCCGGGCGTATGCACAAACCACGCCTCATTACTTTGACTGTGGAATGGGCCGGCGCCTACGCCCGCGCCTGTCGGCATACGTATCACCACATCAGCATTTTGTTCCCAGCGGTAATGTATCTTGGCAAGATTATTTATGATCTGGTTAAAGCCAACAGTAACAAAATCGGCGAACTGCATTTCCATTACGCTTTTAAACCCTTCCAGGCTCAAACCAAGCGCCGCACCCACAATTGCACTTTCACACAAGGGGGTGTTTCGCACTCTTGCTTTGCCAAATTCCTGAACAAAACCTTCAGTTAATTTAAATGCGCCGCCATATTCTGCAATATCCTGTCCCATCAAAACCAGGTTAGGATATCTTTGCATAGATTGATGAAGCCCTTCTTTGATGGCATCTACGAAACGAATTTGTTTATCCGTTTCTCTTTGCTCTGTCTTTACAAAATCCTGCTCATGGCGAAAAAGTCCGGTTTTAGAATCGCTTTTATTTGATCCTGACGATTTCGCATAAACATCATTCAACTCTCTCTGGATATTTTCTTTCGTAGAAGAGTTACTTTTTCCTGCTTCCGGTGGTTGCATACTTTCAGAAGATAGCGGGCTGTTCTTTATATCTTCTTCTATCTTATGCTTTATTTCATCGCGTATTCCTGCAATCTCCGGATTGGTAAGAATATCTTCCTCCACAAGAAAACGTTCATAATTTTTTATAGGATCTTTCTCTATCCATTGCTCAAACAATTCTTTTGGAACGTATTTTACGCCGCTTGCCTCCTCATGCCCCCGCATTCTGAAAGTCATACATTCTATTAAATATGGCTTTTGATTTTTGATGCAATATTCCCGAACGCCTTTTACTGTTTCATAAACACTTAAAACATTATTACCATCTATTTGTATACCCTCCATTCCATAGCCTTTGGCTCTATCCACCAAATCTTTACACCGATATTGTTCACTTACCGGAGTGCTTAATCCATAGCCATTGTTTTCAATAATAAAAATAACAGGCAGGTCCCACACTGCGGCCACATTTAAGGCTTCGTGAAATTCTCCTTCACTGGTACCCCCATCACCTGTAAAAGCAAGTGAAACTTTTTCTTCTTTTTTCAATTTGTAGGCAAGCGCCGCGCCATCGGCCACAGAAAGCTGCGGTCCCAGGTGCGATATCATACCACAGATAAAATGTTCTTTGTTCCCAAAATGAAAACTACGCTCTCTTCCTTTGGTATAGCTGTCTTCATCGCCCTGCCATTGTTTTATAAGCCCGCTCAATGGCATTCCTCTTGTTGTAAAGACGCCCAAATTTCTATGCAGGGGCATAATCCATTCGTCAGGGTTCAGTGCATAAGTTGCTCCTACAGAGATTGCCTCCTGGCCAATACCACTAAACCATTTTGATATTTTGCCCTGCCTCAAAAGAAGCAGCATCTTTTCTTCAATCAACCGGGGAAAAAGAATCTTTTTATAGAGGTCAATTAATGTTTCTTCAGAAAAATCTTTTTTATCAAATTCCATAGTGCAAATTTCACCATTTCATTTCTAAATAAAAAAGAAAAAGCAAGCAGGGAAGAATAGGGTAAGCCGGCGTAAAAAAAACTAACTTTTTCGTATTTTTTCACTACTTACGATCAAGTTTTAAAAGCGCAGAAGAAATAAAAGATAATAATAATCCAAAAACAAAAGCCCATAAAAATCCATCTATGTGAATGCCACTTACAAACTTACCAGCCAAAATTATCATGAGCACATTTAGTATCAAAAGAAAGATACCGAGAGTAAGAATGGTTATTGGCAGCGTTAGAATAACGAGAATGGGTTTTACAATCACGTTCAAAATACCAAGCACCAATACAAATATCAAGGCAGTAGAGAAACTTCTAATTTCGACATGAGGGCTCAAAATCATTGAAAGGCCATAAGCAACTGCGGCGGTAACAAGAAGGCGAATTATAAATCTCATAATGAATCTTTTTTGAAAGCTAACTTTAAATTACTACCAATTCAAAAAAATCTTCCGGAACCAGGTATTTGTTAGCAAGCGATTGCAGGTCCTGAGCCGAAACATCTTTTATAGTATTTAAAGTTTCATAAAAATAATTTTCATCAAGCCCGTTTAGTATAAGGCTTTTCCATCTTGCAATAATATGAAACGGACCATCCATATATCCAAGATTGAGTCCCATCAAATAGTTCTTTACCAATAATAATTCTTCGGCTTCAATAGGAATTTCACGAAGTAACTTCATTTCTTTATACACTTCTTCAATAGTTCCTTCGTATACATCTTTACCCGCTTCTGTACTTATTATCCATGCGCTGTGCTCAATGTGGTTTTCAAGGTAACTTGAAATACTATAAGTGAATCCCTTTTCTTCCCTGATGTTGGCCATTAGCCTGGAACCAAAATAACCCCCGAATAAAGTGTTCAACACCATGGCTTTCTTAAAATCCGGATGATGCCTGTTAGGAAAAGGTCTTGCGATTCTAACTGCGCCCTGAACTCCGCTTTCGTCGTTGGTAACACGGTATTTTCTTTGAGAAGCGGGTTCTGTTGGATGCAATATTTTTGGCAACTCCTCATTTATCGAAAGGTCACCAAAATTAGTATCCATCAATGTTTCAAAATCTGAAGGCAACTTTCCTGCGGAGAAGATAGTGCATCTCCCGTTGATATAATATTGCCTGAAATAGTCAGTAAGGTCTTGTCTTTCGATGGCTTCAATATCTTCTTTATGACTTACTTTTCCATAAGGATGATGTGCCCCATACAAATATTCATCTATAAGCCTGTTGGCTACAAAATCGCATTTATGCAAATTCACTGCCAGGCGCTGAATACTGTTTTGCTTAAATATTTCAATTTCTTTTTCCGGAAAAATGGCATCTGTAATGATCTCTCTTATTACTGGCAGCAATTCTTTGAGATGCTTTGAAAGGCAGTGTAGAACAATAGCGGCGGTTTCATTATAACAGGTACGGGTAAGGTATGCTCCATAATATTCAAAACATTCGGTAATCTCAAAAGCATTTTTTTTAGAGGTTCCATTTTTTAAAAGATGATTCGAGGTAGCTGCTATTCCGTTTTTCTTTTCATAGCAATTACCCGCGGTAAATATAAAATTTATCTCGGCTACTTCTTCAGCA
Source organism: Ginsengibacter sp. (assembly GCA_039922575.1). Lineage (GTDB taxonomy): Bacteria > Bacteroidota > Bacteroidia > Chitinophagales > Chitinophagaceae > Ginsengibacter. Next base: position 6,214 of record JBDTEK010000138.1, on the reverse strand, counting down.
CCGTCATTTATATAATGTAAAGGAACCCCATTTGAAAGATGGATATTGCTGCACGATTTTAAAATTATATTGAATTCTACGGCATCTTTTATTTTAGGGGCAATTGTTCTATTAAGCATTTCTATATCTTTTTTAAAAAAAAATAAATATTATTTGGCGAGAGTATTGCTCCTGTAATAAAGCGTACTGCAATTAGTATCAATAAAAATGTAGTTACATTCTTCATGAATTTCTTCGGCTGTTACTGCTTGATAATGAGAAAGCTCTTCATTCATTAAATTTGCATTTCCCAATAGTTCATAATTTGCAAGGCTGTTGGCGCGGTTCATTAAACTAATATCTTCAAAAGCAAGAAGGCTTTCTATTTTATTTTTTACTTTTTGCAATTCCTGGTCTTTTATTATTTCGTGCTTCAATTTTTCAAGTTCTTCATAAATCCCTTTTTCTCCGTCTTCAATTGATATTCCTTTTACCAGCTTTCCTTCAATGACCAGAAGCCCGGCATCTATACTGCCGGTATGTGAGCAGGAAATATTACTGAACAATTGTTTTTCCTTTACCAGGGATTCAAATAACCTTGAGGATGCACCACTTCCCAAAATTTCAGTGATCAGGTCTGCCGCATAGTATCTTTTATCAAGTCGCGAATAAATATGCCAACATTTATAAAGAGCATCTAACGGCACATCAGCACCCACTTCAAGAAAATGTGGTTCCGTTTGTTTAGGTTCCTGCGGCAATTTCCTTTCAAATTTCTTTCCTGCCGGTACATCTCCAAACCACTTTTCGGCCAATTCTTTCACCTGGACTGAAGTAATGTTCCCCGCTACCGTTAGTATGGCATTAGATGGCGTGTAATGCTTAAAGAAAAAATCTTTTACATCCTGTAATCCGGCATTTTCAATGTGGCTTAGTTCTTTACCTATCGTCATCCATTTATAAGGATGTGTTTTGTATGCTAATTCGCGCAGTTTATGCCACACATCCCCATAAGGTTTATTAATATAATGTTCTTTGAACTCTTCAGAAACTACTTTTCGCTGTACTTCCAAAGAGTTTTCGTCAAACGCGAGTGATAACATCCGATCACTTTCGAGCCAGAAGGCGGTTTCAATATTTTCTGCGGGTAACTGGCAATAATAATTAGTGAGATCGTTGGTAGTGTAAGCGTTGTTTTCACCACCGGCCATTTGCAAGGGCTCATCGTAAGATTCTATATGAAGGCTGCCGCCAAACATAAGATGCTCAAATAAATGCGCAAAGCCTGTACGATGCGGATCTTCATCCCGCGCGCCTACATCATAGAGCACATCCACAACCGCCATCGGTGTACTTTTATCCTCGTGCACAATTACCCTAAGTCCGTTCGCTAATACAAATCTTTCAAAATTAATCATGGCTGCAAAATTGCGCCAAAGGAATTTGTTTTCCCAAATTAATTCTACTTCTTTATTCCATATTCATTACGCCGGGCATTATACCACCAAATAGTTGTGCCTAATATATTTTGCCCACCTTAAAGGAAATCGTCATCAGTTCTTTATTGCGCATCACAATAAGAGTAATTTTTTCGCCTACATTTTGCATCAGGTTTTTATATGTGGTAATATCATTACTGAAATTCGAGTTCACTGCCATGATCACATCATCCTTTTTTAAACCTGATTTAAACGCCGGCGAATTTTTAATAACGTCATCTGCTATAATCTTTCCCTCCTCGTAGTACATATTCATTCCTGTATATGAATAATCAAAATCTTCACGATAGTGGCTATTAGGCAAAAGATGAATTTCTCTTTTTTGATAATTAAGTATCATATTAAAGCGACGCAAAATATCATTGCCAATAAGGCCGCCAAGAAAAGGGTAAGAAATAGCATTATACTCGTCATCTAAAATATTAGTAGGCACTCTTCTAAACTTATAAGGGCCTATCTGAACCTCTTTTATTATAGTAAGCAACATTTGCTTCTTGCCGCCAAGGCCTTGTACCTGTATGGAAACGGGCCTCCTCCGCTTCTTCAAAAATGAACTATCCTGTTCAAACTGTTTAGTTAATAAAAAACACAATCCGGCGCCTGTATCAATATAAAAATTTGCCAGAATGGTTCTCGTATCCTTTATTCTCAACTGTTGAATAGGCAAAGCAGTAAAAATAGGATGAAGCAATGTACCTCCCGGAGGATACTGAATTTTGCCAGGATGAAATACTTCAATGCGCATACTATCAAAATCTATTTTTAATATAAACCTGCGCAAAAAACTATAGCCAATAATACCATCAATTTTTTGGCCATATACACTGCTTAATATATCATAATCATTGATATAGAAATCAAGGCTATCTACTTTTAATCCTGGAAATGAAAGGCTGTTGTGTTGTGCAAAGTCAACCTCGCGTATACCGGCAATGCCACTTACAGACCTTCCAGATGGCACATGTGGAATATTAAATTCAACCACGGTTGAAGAGTCTAAAGAAATACCTCCACTGCCAGTATCTAAAATAAAATTTAAAGAATCACTTAAATTATTAAACTGGGCGCGGAGCAAAATAACACCTCCGCTTAATTGTTTAAAATGAAACCGGGTAATATATTTTGCAGGCATATCATAATACTGCTCCTGTGCATAGCAGAAAATAAAAGAAAAGCTCAACAGTATGCAAAATATTATTTTCATGATTCTTCAAAAATGAATTTAAGATTTAAAGCATGTATTTTTGCCATGTTTTTTACGAAAGGTGAAGTCAGAAAAAAATACATCTCTATGAATATACCTCAATTATTAGGAAGGGCGCTTAAGTTCGATTTTTTAACCGTAGAGGAGGGCACTTTTTTATTTAAGAATGCCGCTTTATCAGAACTGATGGCAGTAGCTGATGAACTAAGGAAAAAACAAGTGCCTCATGGAAAAGTAACCTGGATAATTGACAGGAATGTAAATACTACCAATGTTTGCATAGCCAATTGTAAATTTTGTAATTTCTACAGAATTCCCGGTCATAAGGAAGCCTACATAACCGATATTGAGACGTATAAAAAGAAAATAGAAGAAACATTTTTGTATGGTGGCGAACAACTTCTTCTTCAGGGAGGGCATCATCCTCAACTGGATCTCAGCTATTATGTTAACCTTTTTAAAGAACTAAAAAAATTATATCCTTCATTAAAATTGCATGCTCTTGGGCCGCCGGAAGTAGCACATATTACCAAAATATCAAAATCAACACACAGGGAAGTTTTGATGGCATTAAAAGAGGCCGGATTGGATTCAATGCCCGGCCCGGGCGCTGAAATACTGACCGACAGGGTGAGGCGATTAATCAGTAAAGGTAAATGTGGAACACAGGAATGGCTCGACATAATGATGGAGGCGCATAAATTAGATCTTACAACCTCTGCTACGATGATGTTTGGCCATGTAGAAACCATTGAGGAAAGATTTGAACACCTTGTAAAATTAAGAGAAGTACAGTCTAAAAAACCTGAAGGAGCCAAAGGGTTTTTAAACTTTATTCCCTGGACATTTCAGGACGTGGATACACTACTCGCCAGAATAAGAGGTGTACATAATCTTACTACTCCTGAAGAATACATAAGAATGATAGCCATGAGCAGAATTATGCTGCCAAACATAAAAAACATCCAGGCAAGCTGGCTTACAGTGGGTAAGCAGGTGGCCCAACTTTGCCTGCACGCCGGCGCCAACGATTTTGGTAGCATAATGATAGAAGAAAATGTGGTAAGCGCGGCCGGAGCACCTCATCGCTTTACCAGCAAAGGAATTCAAGCGGCCATAAGGGAAGCCGGCTTTGAACCTCAATTGAGAAATCAGCAATATGAATTTAGGAAAATGCCCGAACATATAGAAGAACAGGTAATCAATTATTAATTTAAAAAAAGCACTTTAAGAACAAACATCACTGCCTAACAGCGAATGAAATCTGCTTTTAAAAAAATCAGTTAAAATTTCTTCAAACTGTTACTATAGAAATTTGAAAGCGTGTAAAATCGAAGTGTAAATATATAATACATCAGTTAAAATTAGATTGAGTGACAAAACGGTGTCAAAAAGCCTGGGAAATTAATACTTTTCATTTTTTGTTTTTCATGTAGAAGTACCGCCACACCTATGGTACAACGGAAATTTATTCCACAAATAATACAATTCAGAAGGCAAAAATGGCCGTTTCCATTCTGGCATATTTTTTACTTATTTAAGTATATGCCACAATATTGTGGTTTAATTTAAATTAAAGATCATGCCTAACACAAAAAAAAATCATGGCCACGAAACTGACACAAACCGTAAAGGAGCAGCATCAGACGACAAATCAAAGACAATGCCTGACAAAGGCCGCAACGAAAGCAGCAAAAATGAAGGTGGATCACGGGACAGTAACAGAAAATAAACACGATTTTGAATGTGAAAAAAGGTGCCCAATCATTGAGCACCTTTTTTATTATATGCCCATTGACGCCGCTAAAAACTAATTCTATATTTTTGATTCATGGCGTTTCAAAACTTTACTCCTGAACAGTCTCTTCCAAAGATAAAAAATTATTGTGCCTACCAGGAAAGATGCCATGCCGATGTGAGGGATAAACTGTATTCTTTTGGATTATATAAAAATGAAGTTGAGGAAATCATTTACCTCTTAATTACAGAAAATTATTTAAACGAAGAACGATTTGCTGTATTATACGCAGGGGGAAAATTCAGAATAAAACAATGGGGGAAAATAAAAATTAAACAATCTTTGAAAAAGAAACAGATAAGCGAATATTGCATTAAAAAAGCGTTAAGCGAAATAGACCAGGATGATTATGAAAAAACCTTTGAAAAATTGAGGGATCAAAAATTGAAAACACTGAAAAGCGAAAAAAATATTTTTATAAAGAAAAGGAAATTACAGGATTTTTTGCTTCAGAGAGGATTTGAAAATGAGATGATTGGCGAAGCAGTGAAAAATATTTAAAAAGATAATAATAATTAAATACAATGCCATTTCTTACGATCACTCTTATTCAAGCCAATCTTTTTTGGGAAGATAAAAAAGCTAATCTTGAAATGTTTCAACGAAAAATTGAAAGCATTAAAGAAAAAACAGAATTAGTGATTCTTCCGGAAATGTTTAGTACAGGCTTTAGTATGCATCCTGAAAAGTTAGCTGAAACTATGGATGGTAAAACGGTACAATGGATGAAAAGAATTGCATCTGAAAGAAAAATTATTTTAACCGGAAGTGTTATTATTGAAGAAAACGGGAAATATTTCAATCGCCTGATCTGGATGCTGCCGAATGGAGAATATGGCACATACGATAAAAGACATTTATTTGCATTTGCAGAAGAGCATGCGCACTATACAGCCGGAAATAAAAAACTGATCGCTTCTGTAAAGGGATGGAAAATAAATCTTCAGGTGTGTTATGATCTTAGGTTTCCTGTGTGGGCAAGGCAAAGCCCCGGTGCAGAAGAATTGAGATATGATGTAATGATAATTGTAGCTAACTGGCCGGAAAAAAGAAGTATCGCCTGGAACTCTTTATTACAAGCCAGAGCCATCGAAAATCAAAGTTATGTAATTGGCGTAAACAGAGTAGGCGAAGACGGAAATAAGCACAAATACAACGGCGATAGTACGGTAATAGATCCGTCCGGTGAAATATTGTACCGTAAAACAGATGAAGAAGATGTATTTACTTATACCTTAACCAAAGAAAAACTTAATGAAGTAAGGAACCATTTCCCTTTTTTGAACGATGGTGACTTATTTGTGATCAAATGAGTTAAATGATTTCTAACAAATTCAATCAATCTTGATAATTATACTTTCGAGGCAATTATGAAAATAAATGTAGAATAAACCCAAAATTTTCCATTGTACATTATTCAGAAGAATTATCTTTTATTTCTTTTTTTACAACTTCCAGCTTTGTATCTATTCCTTGCAAAATATCTCTCCACTGCGGGCCAACATAAATATCCGGAACTACGCCCGTTCCTTTAGTAGCAATATGTTGATATTGCACGATCCTGAAAAAAGGAAGCCTTACATTGAGCCTTGTATTTGGAAGGGTAATTTCCGGAATCAAAATTCCTGAATTACCATACCATCCGCCGCCGGTTTCTTCGCCAGCCAATTTAATATTTTCCTGGCCTTTTACTGCATTACAAAATAAAGTAGATGCCGAAAAAGTCAACCCATT